>CALUUU010000106.1 GCA_944324035.1 Candidatus Gastranaerophilales bacterium | reverse complement strand
GAAGTCTTAATAACCCTCGGTATAATCGGAGTAATAGCCGCCTTGACACTTCCTGGACTTTTGGCAGAGTATTCGAAACTTGTTGTAGAAACGAAACTAAAGAAATTTTATTCTCAGATAAATCAGGCAATACAGTTATCAGAAGCAGAATATGGAGCAAAAGAATATTGGTACAGCGGTACCAATAGTGTAGAAACAGATGCGGACGGGAATCCTGTACCCGGGAGTTCTACTGCAGAGAAGTGGTTTATGAAGTATATAGGTTCGCATATGACAGTAATAAAGGTAGAATACGATGAACTTGCCCGTCCAACTTATTTTTTCAAAGACGGTACTGCATTAAAACAAATGAATGGTTCAATACAGACATCTCAGGAAGGTTCTTTTCGCGATTGGACATTTTACACAGCATACCCGGACAGATGCCTGGAATTATATGGCTCAGAAGAAAATGCAAGAGGAAAATGTGCCTGGTCGTTTATGTTCATTCCAACCTCAACAAAGTGGTCATTCAGATATCTAAAGGGTAAAGGATTTGAATCTTATACATATAATTGGAACGGCACTATGCAAGCTCTAAAATCTAATTGTAAAGGTTCTAAGCCTGAATACTGCACCGCGTGGATACAGCAGAATGGCTGGGAAATCCCTGATGATTATCCATACAAGGTTTCATACTAGTAATAATTCAGTGTCTTTTGGGCGAATTAAAATGAAAGAATTATTTTAGCTCTCCATATGTACAATTGTATTTATAATGTTTTGGTTTATGATAATATTGTTTTGAAGATAAGGGAGAAATTTTATGAAAAAAAATATTATCATAGTTTTGCTTGTTTTGATTTTGCCTATTTTGGCTTATATGTTTTTAAGTTCAGGTTCCGGCAATCAGGTGGGGAGTGTGGATGCGAAAACAACTAAGCCTCAGATTATAAAATTTACATCGGCAATGTGTCTTGATTGCCAGACAATGAATAAGCTTATGAAAGAAATTTATCCGCAATATCAGGATAAAATCGCACTAACTGAAATTCATGTTCAGGATAACAAGCCTGAAACCCAGGAATGGATTAAAAAGTATGATGTGACTCTTGTTCCTACGATTATTCTGATGAATTCACAAGGACAGCAGGTGCGCCGGATTGAGGGGGCAGTTGATAAGGCTGTTTTTGAAGGTTATTTAAAGGAGCTTAAATAAATGCTGAATTATGCCGATTTGTTTACAACCGGAGCGAGTATCCCGCTATTGTATCTGATATCATTTCTTGGTGGTTTGATAGCCTCAATTTCGCCTTGTTCTTTGGCTATGCTGCCAATAATTATCGGTTATGTAGGCGGATATTCGGATGCAAAGCCGGCAAAAACATTTATGCAGCTTTTATTTTTCATAATAGGGTCTGCAATTGTTTTTTCTGTAATAGGCATAGTTTGTGCGGTAACAGGTAAGGTTTTTGTATCATTTGCCGGGGGGTACTTTAGTGTAATTATAGCAAGTATTGTATTAATTATGGGCTTAAAGCTTGTCGGAATTCTTGATTTTGAACTTCCGGTTTTGATAAAAGAAATGCCGAAAAATGACGGAACAAGCAATTTTTTATATCCGATGCTCTTGGGCGGCGTTGTTGCTCTTGCCGGAACGCCTTGTTCAACCCCGATTTTAGCGGCTATTATGGCGTTTGCGTCCCTTTCTGCAAGTCTTACACAGTCAGTTATTATGCTGTTTTTGTTTTCTCTGGGGCAGGGGTTGATACTGGTATTTGCCGGTGTTCTAACTTCTAAACTAAAAACATGGAAAAATTTTTATAAAATTTCTGATTGGCTTTTAAAATTCAGCGGACTCCTTTTAATTCTTACTGCAATTTATATTTTTTATAAGATTTTTGCGCCTCTACTTGTAAAATAGTTCGTAATGTTGTAAAATAGGAATAGATTACAGGATATGTGGAGAAAATAAATGAGAACTTATGAAGGCCAGTTAGTAGCAAGTGATGAAAAATTTTGTATTGTAATTTCGAGATTTAATGATTTTATAGGGTCAAGGCTCTTATCCGGTGCAATTGATGAACTTAGACGCCATGGAGTAAGCCAGGATAATATTGATATTGTGAAAGTTCCGGGAGCGTTTGAAATACCTCTTGCAGCGTTGAAGTTTGCCAAAACAGGCCGTTATAACGCAATTATTACTCTTGGTGCAATAATTAAAGGTGCGACCGCTCATTTCGATTATGTAAGTGCCGAGTTGTCAAAAGGTATTGCACAGGTTGGTTTGCAGTGTGAAATTCCTGTAATATTCGGAGTTTTGACTACTGAAAATATAGAACAGGCAATAGAAAGAGCCGGAACAAAAGCCGGTAACAAGGGTTCTGAAGCTGCAAAAGCTGCAATAGAAATGGCTAATTTGATGAAGTTGTAAATAGTTTTCTGTGAATATTGGTGTTTATAGAGTTATAAGGAGGTAGCGGCATGAGTGACATTATTACGGAATACAGAAATGAAAACACGAAGGATATTGATATTCTTCCTACCATTGAAATGGTTAGAAAAATGAACAATGAGGATAAGCTTGTTGCTCTTGCTGTTGAGGATGAAGCGGAACATATAGCGGAAGCTATAGATTTAATTGCAAAGCAGTTTTTGAAAGGCGGCAGATTGTTTTATTTTGGTGCCGGTACTTCCGGAAGGCTCGGAATTTTAGATGCTTCTGAGTGTCCGCCGACATTCAGTGTTTCACCGGATATGGTTCAGGGTATTATTGCAGGCGGTGACAGAGCAATGAGAAAATCTGTTGAAGGCGCAGAAGATGATTTTGAGCTTGGAAAAGAAGATGCAAAAGTTTTAACTGATAAAGATGTTGCTGTTGTAATTTCAGCAAGCGGTAATCCAAAATATCTTCTTGGGGTTCTTGCGCAGGCTGATGAAGTCAATTGTAAAACAATTGGTGTTACATGCAACTCTAAAGGCAGGGTTGCGGAAGAAGCCGGCCTTGTTATTTGTGTAGAAGTGGGGCCTGAAGTTATTGCAGGTTCCAGCAGGTTAAAAGCGGGAACTGCGCAGAAAATGATTTTGAATATGCTTACAACAGGTTCAATGATTAAAATCGGTAAAACTTACGAAAACTTTATGATAGATTTGCAGGCTGTAAATGAAAAACTGAAAGACAGAGCTATCAGAATTGTTGCGCAGATTGCGGATGTAACCCATAGTGAAGCGCTCGCGGCACTTTTAAAATGTAACTGGGAAATTAAAACTGCAATTGTTTCTATTATAATGGATATGGATGTTGAAACTGCCAGATTGGAATTAAAGAAACACGGCGGTGTTTTGAGAAAACTGATTAAAACAAAACTTGCGGTATAGGGAGAGATAGAAAATGAAATTAACGGTATTAGGTGCAGGATGCTGGGGGCTGACATTAGCCTGGCTTTTGACAGATAATTTTGATGACATTACTGTTTGGGGCAGAGCACAGGATTTGTCTGAGGATTTAATAAAAAATAAACATACTTCCAAGCCGCTTGAAGTCCAATTGTCAGAAAAAGTTGAAGTTACATCAAACCTTGAAGAGGCAATTAAAGATGCTGATATTATATTGTCTGTAGTTGCAACGTCAGGTGTCAGAGATGTATGCGAGCACTTAAAAACTGCCTGGATAAAGCCAAATCAGATTTTGGTAAATGCTTCTAAAGGTATTGAGCTTCCGTCATTGATGAGGATGTCGGAGGTTATAAAAGAAGTTCTGCCGGAGCAGAAACTGGCAATTCTTTCAGGCCCTACGCTTGCAAAAGAAGTTTTGGCAGGAAAGCCTACGGCAGCATGTGTTGCAAGTGATGATATGACTGCAGCGGAATTTGTCCAGCATGCCTGCAATGTACCGAACAGGTTCAGGTTATATACAAACAGCGATGTTATAGGTGTTGAGCTTGGCGGAAGTTTGAAAAACGTTATAGCTATAGCTTCCGGTTTTGCCCATGAAATGAAACTTGGCGACAATTGTGCCGGAACTCTTCTTACACGCGGGATGGCTGAAATAGTAAGGGTCAGTATAAATCTTGGGGCAAATCCTTCTACGTTATACGGGCTTTCCGGCATGGGAGATTTGATTGCAACTTGTTCAAGTCCTATGTCAAGAAATTATACTGTAGGCTCAATGCTTGCGAAGGGCAAAAAAGTAGACGACATATTAAAAGAGCTTGGCTCTGTTGCCGAAGGGGTAAAAACTTCTAAGGCTATATGCGAGCTTGCTAAAAAACTCGGCATAGAGGTGCCTGTTTCAAACGCAATATATGAAGCGGTTTACACAGATATTACCCCGCAGGAGCTTTTATCAAAATTGATGAACAGAAAGTTGAAAGAAGAAGAAAGATACGTTTAATGAAATACGCGGTTAAATATTTAAAAAATACATTTCATCCTATTACAGTGCCTGACAATATTAAGGTCGAAGAGGGGCAGATGGTTCTTGTCAGGACAGAAAAGGGGGAAGAGGCTTTAAAGGTTGAACTTGTAAATTCAAAAGTTGCGGAGCAATGGGCTGCATCAAATGTTGAACCTCAGGCTTTTCCTGTAATCCGCGTAATGAATCAGCATGATCTTCAAGTGTTAGACGAAATAAAAAAAGAAGAGGTTCAATCTTTTTTCAAGTGTCAGGCTTTAATCGCGCAGCATAAACTTGTTATGAATCTTGTGCAGTGCCGGATTACTTTTGACAGACGTAAGATTACTTTTTATTATACGGCTCCGGAAAGAGTTGATTTCAGGGCACTGTTGAAAGATTTGACCCAGGTATTTACACGTGTGAGAATTGATTTGCGGCATATCGGAGTGCGCGACGAAACCTCAATACTTGATGGAGTTGGTATTTGCGGAAGGCCGTTTTGCTGTTCTTCATGTTTGAGAAAATTTGCAACTATTAATGTTAAGTTAGCAAAAGACCAGGGAATGCCGATAGCTCCCGGTAAGATTTCCGGAACTTGCGGCAGACTATTGTGCTGTCTGACTTATGAATATGCTAATTATATTGATGCGGCAAAAGGTATGCCGCCTATAGGCTCTTCTGTTATGACATCGGAAGGTTTAGGAAAAGTTTGCTACCTGCAGTTTATGAACGGTACAGTTGCAGTTAAGATGGAAGACGGCAAGGTTAAAGAATTTCCTAAATCAGATATTGAGATGGTTGATGCAGATGTTAATGTTGATATAGATATTCCTGCAATAAACGATGCCTACGCCGAGGAGTCAAGCGATATAGATATCAAACAGCTTGAAGATGACAAGAACAGCTCTACCGGGAATGTTTAATTTATAAATCTTCCGGTATGTAAAATTGAGCGTTGTTTAGTAATTCCCGGATGTGTTCATAGCAGCATGCATCATGTGTTATCTGCTGGTATTCTCTTACGATATTCAGTACATCATCAGTAGACATTTTGATAATTCTTCGCGGACCTTCAATTATTCTAGCCATACAAACTTCCTTTCTATTCAAAATTTATGACGGATGAACCGTAAAAAACTTTTGTAAAATCCGATATTTGGTTTAGAAATTTCTTTTGGGATAATAATTAGGATTTAAGGAATTTACTATATAGCTCCTGCTTAATAACAATTGACCCTTATAAAATTTTCAGATATAATTAGTTCATACAGTCAAAAAGAGGAGTATTTTATGAGTTTACAAGCAGCAGAGCAATTTGAAGAAAACGGTCAATATGAAGAAGCATATGAAGAATATAAGAAAGTTTATGCGCACAACCCTAATGATTTAAGTTTACTGGCACAGCTTGGGCATATTGCTGTTATGCTTAAAAAAACAGATGATGCAGAAACTTACTATCATAAAATGCTTACTCTTGATGCGACAAATCAGACAGCATATGAACAGCTTATGGATATTTATATTGATACGGATAAATATAAATATTATGTTTACAGAGGTAATCTTCATTCTATTGAACAAAAATATGAACATGCTCTGCATGACTTTAAAAAGGCTGTTGCAAATGCGGGTGATGACCATGAGGCAATTTCTTCTGTGAGATTTATACTCGGGACATTGTATGAGCAGCTTGGAAATCCGACAAAGGCTATTGATGAGTATTTAAAAGTGTTGGATTATGATCATTCGCATGAAGAAGTTTATACACGGCTTGCAAATTTGTACGTAATGGATGATGTTATTGGCAGTGCAATAGAAACTCTTGAAAGAGCAAGAAAAGAAGGGTTTGATACAGAAAATATCTGTGAAAACCTTGCTCAGTTATATTTAAAAAATAACACGCCGGAAAAAGCAAAAGAAGTTACAAAAAACGAACTGACAAAAATTAAAGCAATGCTTGCAATGAGTGAAACCTCGGAAGTGGCTAAAGAACTTGAACGTATTAAAGACAAATACAAAGATAATTCACAGTTTTATGCTCTTCAAGCTGAATATTATTATACAGAAAAAGAATACGATAAGGCGTTGGAAGCTGTAAAGAAATTTGCTGAATTGTCGCCAAATCACCCGCTGATATTTCAGATGAGCGCTTTAATTTATGAAGCAAAAAATGATGAATATAATTCTACTCTGAACTGGGGAAAATATAACCTTGTCCGGGGTAATAAAGATATTGCAATAAATGAATTCTTGAATGCGTATCAATTAAGAGATGATGATCCAAATCTTATTGCAACATTGGCAAATCTTCTTGAAACAAGCGGAGAAAAGCATCAGGCAATGGAATTTTATGAAAAACTGGTAAAACTTGAGCCAAATAACCGTTCAGCTCTTGAAAAACTTGCAAAATATTGGGAAGATTTAGGAAATTACAGTTCTGCTATAGACAATCTTGAAATGCTGCTGGAAGCTGATAAGAGAAACTTTAACGCTATGAAAAGACTTGCTTCTCTGTATGAAAAAGTAAAGGATAAACCAAATGCGGTTGCTATGTATAAAAAATATCTTCAAACAGCTCCGCAAAATGAAGAATACAAGCAGATAGAAAGAAAGCTTGCAAAATTAGAAAATACTGAGATGCAGCCTGATGTAGAAGAAGAGGGGCTTATTGATAAAATAATGAAATTTTTCAATAAGTAAATTTTGGGAGTTATATCGAAATTCCACATTTACTGCCTGAGGCAGGGCATTATAACGCTGCGCTTTGTGGGATGCCCAGCTAAGGACAATACGGTGCATAAACTCCTTCCCCTGCTTGGGGAAGGCTGGGATGGGGAGTCATTCAGAATGATGGCAAAACCTGTCATTGCAAAAGATAGCGAAGCAATCCATTCGGAATAACTGAAATTCGTGGCATAACCTACGACTTGCAAAAAATGCGAACATAGTTTATACTAAAGGAAAAAGGAGGATAGAAGTATGCAAAAGTCAAGTATAGTGCGGGAATACCGGGAGGGGGGTATCTACATCTAAGGTATTACAAGGGTTTAAGCCTATTAGCCATTGCGCCAAACCCGTCATTCTGAGGGCTTTAGCCCGAAGAATCTCGTGTAAAAAGAGATCCTTCGGATTTCATCCTCAGGATGACCGTGT
>CALUUU010000105.1 GCA_944324035.1 Candidatus Gastranaerophilales bacterium | reverse complement strand
ACGTTTTTTTTTTTTTTTTATATAGTAATCATCCATAAAAAGTGTCTTATTGAGTTTTTCACCAAAAACGCCTTTATTAGCCCAATTATCAAATATTTTGTAAAAAGGTGCTGTCAGACCGCATTGGGTAACTACAGCAAGAACAGCCGAAAGCGGCTGACGCCATGCCGAATATGTTCTTGTATCTTCATCCGTGTCCGAGAAACAATTATATTTGATAAATATAGGAGCAACTAACCCTGTACCGATTGAATTGATAATAATATTCTGAATTTCACCACTGTTGGCAGCAAGTTTTTTCAATACCCTTAGATGCTTAGGAACAAGACTCTCTACCGCTTTATTTAAAGTACTTGTAGGTAAACCTCTGCCTTCAAAGTTTGGAGCTTTTCTGCTGTTTTTATTATTTGGGAGCTCCAACCTGTAGTTATTATTAAAAGCTTTTTCATCTACCTTCATCATACTTTTAACTACACACCTTCCATCTATATATACGTTTAAACAAAATAAAAATTGCGTATTTTATAATCAATTATTAAGTTTTGTAAAACGCACAATAGACCAGTCACCCATCTTCTCATATCTCGTTACAGTAAGGCTTTTCGACAAATCTATAAAGACTTTGTTTTTTATATAAGAAAATATCATATACATAATTGGCGTCTTGTTATAAAGATAATCATCATTAACAATACGATTAATATCAACAGGAGAATAAATAGCTACACTGTCAGACATGACCACAAAAACATTTTGACCTGGCTTTATTTTTTTCAGGATAAGTTCTATCATCATAGCGTCAATATGGGCTGGAACCTTTTCCGCAAATACATCCCTGTACTTTTCCTTTCCGTTGTTCAAAACTTCATTGTAATCAACATCCTTGGTTAAAAACATAGGGAAAGAACCTTTATCAATGGCATGGACAGTATATTTAGAAAAATCAAAATATTTTTCAAACCTGGTTTGCGGATAATATTCTAAAACAATATAATCACCATCTTTAGGGTTAGCACGGTTTAACAAATCAGCAACAATTTTATGTCCTTGTAAACGCGGAATTTTTGGAGCTGAAACAGGACTTATAAATAAATATGTCAAATTTACAGCAACAAAAACAGCAGCAAAAGCACAGGCTGTCTTTTTATATTTGAATGAACAGACTCCAAAAGCTGCCAAATATAACAATATAGGATAAATCTCTATTGAATATTTAGTTATAAAAACTAACTTGCCCAAAACTGCCGCTCCCGAAAGAACAAGAATAACACCTGCAAAGATAGCAAAAAGCACTGTGTTTTCTTTATTTTTGTAAATTGCGCGGCATATAAATACAATAGCAAGCAATGCCGGTATAAAGGTAAAGAAAACAAAACTTGCACTTTTCACATACAATAGTTTAT
Organism: Candidatus Gastranaerophilales bacterium; assembly: GCA_944324035.1. Taxonomy (GTDB): domain Bacteria; phylum Cyanobacteriota; class Vampirovibrionia; order Gastranaerophilales; family Gastranaerophilaceae; genus UBA1221. The sequence continues at coordinate 6,193 of CALUUU010000105.1, read as the reverse complement.
CCGGCGCATTAACAAGATTTGTTAACACGGGCGAAAAGTAGTCAGTAAACAGAAATCCTATTTTTGATAACGTAAAGTGCCCCCACCACTGTGAAAAAGACTGGGTCGTTAAAATCTTTACAATCTGCGGAACACAAAGTGAACCTAAAATAATAATCCCAACCCAAATATATAAAAGCTGTTTTTTAAAATCTTTAAACAATAAAACAGTCAGACCAACAAGCTGAAAGAATACAAAAACAAAGCCGATTGTATGCGTAAATATAATTAAAAAATCAAATATAATTAAACCGCCTAAATTAGTCTTGCTCTTATGTTTTATAAATTTCAGCATATATAAAAGTGACAGAGCCGAAAATAAAAACAAAAGAGAATATAGTCTGACTTCCTGGGAATAATATATTAAAAATGAGCTGACAGCCGTAAATAAAGCGCATACAACGCCTGTTTTTTTATTATTTTGAAGCCCTACAAAATACATAGCAATTATTGACAACACACCCGGAATAACAGATGTCAGCCTCAAAAACAAATCACTGTCCCCTCCAAAAAACATACAGCATTTCAGATATAGATAATAGAGCGGCATATGACACTGCGCCAGAATTTCTCTCATAAAGCCGTTACTAAAAGAATGTGAGGCAACAAACCAGGAAATATATTCATCATTCCACAACCCCTGCGGCTTATTTATCCCTATTAACCTTAGATAAAGCCCGAACAATGTCAGCAGGCTAACTATTATAATATTCACAAAATCCCCCTTATCAACTAAGCAACAATAAACAAAGCAGATGAATTAAATCAACTGCTGCAATATATATTCATAAACAATGCCGTAACAGCTTTCTTAAATATGCTGTTTGACACATACAAAAATTCTTTATAACAGAATTCCCACAAATTAAATTTTTCTAAATTTGCATTTATATTATTTTTCATCTTCAAGTTTTACAATTTTTATTTTACCGTTATCTCCGTAATAAGCTTTTGCCCTAGGCTTCAATTGGGCATCCCCGAATGACTCATAGTAGTATACATAACAATTTTTGTCATCAATACTGCATTTATCTTCCTTATAAAAAGTAAAGACTATAGAGCTTTTTGTTCCTTTAGACGAAGTACGGTTGTACTGTATGCCTGATGGCCCATAAGGCGTAAAATCTTTTGAATCATCATCTTGTGAATTTAATAAAAATTCAGCCACATCACTTCCTGACTTCAGGGTACTGTATTCTTTCTGTTTGATAAGAGATTCCAGAACTGCTTTAAGCATTAATTCACCCCGGCCGGAAGGACTGAAGAGAGATGCAAACTTCAATCCGACAGCTACAACAATTCCAACAAAAGATATTGTTATTAAAAGCATCAGAGTTACAGAAAATATTGCCCACTTTTTTTGAACAGCAGAAAATTTTGCAATATCTGTTATTTTCTTTTTCTCATAAACCCACTTGTTGCCATTCATTCCGCAATAAATAGCAGCAGACACAAATCCTGCAAAGAACCAGGTGGCTAACGCTGGTAGAAACAAAGCTAAACAAAGCCATACAATTTCTAAAACCAAACATAATATAAGAAATTCATTAAAAATTCCGTTACAAGCACCCCAAATCCAGTTCAGACACAAAGCGCCCCAGTTAAAACGTCTTAACTCATGGATTATTACCTTATCCTCCGGATTGTTTTTATCAAGTTTATCAACCGGCACCCACTGCTCCATATAACACCTCTTTTACTAAAAATAGACTTATCAAAGAACCTTTTACAATTCGTTAAAACGGACGAGTCTGATTCAGTTTCATTCTTAATTCTCTAAAACGAGTAATATCTTCCTGGGATTTTCCTGAATCTTTAAACACAGTCTGGGCCGCAGGATGAACCATAAGAACATAATCCATATGAATTTCAAGAAAATTATATTTTCTCGGTGACTGATTATTATTTCTCGGATAAATTTCCGCATTTGTCACCGCCAAAAATCTTCTCTCTTTATCATTCAAAAGATCTGTTAACTCACGATTAGTGTTTGTATACTTAGATACATGGACAATTCCTTTGATATCGTGGTCAACTGTTAAAATGCAAACTTCTATAGGTACTGTATCAATATTTTTTGCCATTTTTCTATCCTTAAATTTCCTCTTCTTTTGATTTTAGTATAGTATATTTTTCCGGAATTGTCTATATTTTATCAATTCTTTTACTCATTCTTGTTCCATAAACTTCATGCACATCGGTTACAGAGAAAAAGGCTTTAGGATCAATCTGCCTTATTACTTCTTTCATCTTACTCATTTCAAGACGGGATGCAACACAGTATATCAAGGTCTTTTCCTGCTTTGAATATCCGCCGATACCGCTGAGATATGTCACACTTATATCTAAATCCTCAATCAAAGCGGTGCCTATTTCCTGCCACTTGTCGCTTATAATCCTTATAGACTTTGACCCGTTCAAACCTTCAAGAACAACATCAATCATACGGTACGCAATAAAATATGTCAGGATGGAATACATTGCACTTTCCCATGTAAGCACAACGCCTGCAACAAAATAGATAAAAAGGTTAAACCCCATTACAATCTCACCAACCGTAAAGCCGAACTTTTTAGACAAAACCAGTGCCATAATCTCGGTACCATCCAGTGAGCCCTCGTTTTTCAAAACCGTACCAACACCGACACCAAGTATAATCCCGCCAAATACAGTTGCAAGAAGCATATCATTTGTTACAACAAAATGAAAATGATGAAAAACGTTAGTTGCAACACCCAGCATTAATACCGCATAAAAAGTCTGTAAAACAAACAGTTTGCCAAGCTTTGTAAAAGCCAGACAAATAAACGGAAGATTAATCAACACAAGCAAAGCGCCAAGATTAAATTTGGTAATATAGTTAATCATCATTGAAATACCAACGACCCCGCCGTCAATAATTTTATTTGGAACTAAAAAGCAGTCTAATGCAAAACCGGCAATAAAAGCCCCTAACGTTAGGAAAAACGTTTTTTGTATCAGCTGCCCCCAGGTTAATCTTTGCTTTGAAGTTTCCGGCATATCAATTTTGTTCCTCTTGTTCGTTTTTATGTTTCGCAATTAAGTTGTTCAGATGAAAAATTGTTTTCTTTTCAACATTACTTTCCTGGGTTTTATATCCAAGAATCTTTTCCAAATCAGCTTTTAATGTTGTTAAATCATCATATTTTTTCAATGTGCCGTCCAGAGCAATGGACACATCTCCTGTTTCTTCAGATACCACAAGACATGCAGAATCACAAGTTTCCGACATTCCGATTGCAGCTCTGTGACGGGTTCCGTATTTCCAACTGAGCTTAGGATCTTCCGTAAGCGGCAGCAAAACTCCTGCAGAAATTATCTTCGCTCCGTTTATTACAACGGCACCGTCATGCAGCGGAGTATTAACATGAAATATTGTTAAAAGCAATTCTGTAGACAAATCCGCATTAAGCCGGGTTCCGACATCAGAATAGGTATTACTCAAATCCTTTTGGAACACCATTAATGCTCCTGTATGAGATTTTGAAAGGAATTTTACAGCCTCAATCAGCTCTTTTATAACATCTATTTTATCATCCAGATTTGACTTATTGTTGTTACCAAAAAGTCTTGTAAATATATCAGCCTGCCCTAAAAATCCAAGAAAACGTCTGAGTTCAGGCTGGAAAATAACAATAAGGCTTAAAGAAATCAGCGTAACAATGGACTTTAAAAACATTCCCAAAATTTTTAAATCAAGCCTTACTAGAATTTCCGAGAAAACCCACAAAAAAATCAGGAAAAATATACCTTTTACAAATTTTTCAGACTGGGAATCCTTTATAAATTTCTTATAAAATGCATACAATATCGCCACAATTATTACAATCTCAATTATATTGACCCAGCTTAAAGACCAATCCATTGTACCTAATTGAAATTGTAAATATGACAAAATATCGTTAAACATCTGTTCTAAGCCTATCCGGAATTACATCGTGCCCAATTAAATCATCCAAAGTTTCTCTACATACTATAATATCAGATTGAGAATTATTTACAAGTACCATTGCAGGTTTTTCTACTCTGTTGTAATTAGAAGCCATTGAATAATTATATGCTCCTGTGTTAAATACGCACAGGATATCGCCTTCTTCCGGTTCCGGAAGATTTATATTTTGGATTAAAATATCGCCGCTTTCACAAAATCTGCCGGCAATTGTAACGGATTGTGAAGATTTTTCTTCCGGCTTATTAGCGACAACTGCCGTATATTCGGCTCTATACATACTTGGACGTGCATTATCAGACATACCGCCGTCAACGGCAACATACTTTTTACCGTTCGGAACCTGCTTAGAACTTCCTATTGTATAAAGAGTAACACCGGATGTTGATATTATGCTTCGTCCCGGTTCTAAAAATACAGAAGGTTCTTCTATTCCATATTTAGCTATTGATGTCTGTAACGACTTTAAAATCAAATCGGCAGCAGTATATACAGAAGGCGGCATATCTGCTTCGGTATATTTTACGCCTATACCGCCGCCTATATTAATTTCATCCAGCTTTAGAGAATATTTCTTTTGTAATCTTGCCAGCTCTTTAACCAGAATATCGACTTCATCCTCATAAACTTTTGTTTCAAAAATCTGTGAACCGATATGTGCATGAAGCCCGTGCAATTTAAGATTACTTTCCAGAATAAATTCAACAGCTTCATCAATTTGTGTCAAATCAAAGCCGAATTTTGAATCCAGGTGTCCGGTTTGAATATATTCATGTGTATGACATTCAATACCGGGAGTAATTCTTAACAGTATATCTGCAGTTTTGTTTCTGCTTTTTGCAAGCTCATTTAACAGAGATAACTCTAAAAAGTTATCCACGGAAATCCGACCTACTCCAAGATCGAGTGCCAGCAGCAACTCATCAACGGATTTATTATTACCGTTAAAAAGAACTTTTGACATATCAACCCCGGTTTTATATACTGTATACATTTCACCGGCGGAAACTACATCAAATCCAAAACCTTCACTTGAGATAATTGCAGTTGTAGCCATAGTACAGAGAGCTTTTGATGCATACATCATATTTACTTTCGGATAAGAAACAAAAGCTCTTTTATAATCACAACAGACACCCCGCAGAGTTTGTTCGTCTATGACATATAGCGGAGTGCCATATTGTTTTGCCAATTCAACTAAATCACAGCCCCCTATTTCTAAATTACCATTATCATTAACACAACAAGTAACAGGTCTTATAAATTGATTAATACTATCCGGCACAACGGGGCTCCTATCTCTTCTAATATCCGAAATGATTATATCATATTTTTTGAACATTGAAAAGGGGATAGCATTTTAAAACGCGCCAAGGTGCAATTTTATTACTTAGGCAATGAAGTCCAGTAATTCTTTGAGGCATCATCCGGGTTAGTATCAGACAAGGCATATTTGCTGCATCCAAAACCATTATAAGGATTACTCCCATTAGTTAAAGAACAAGTATTTGTCGCCTGAATACTATTTCCATCATCATCTTTAATTCCTGTTGCAACGTTTTGTGCCGGGACAATCCTATCATTCGTGTCAATATCAAAAGCAAACAAATCGAAACCAAGCCTGTTAGGTTTTTTATATGTTCCATTAGTATCAATATAAATTCGAGCATTTCTGTAAGTTATATTACCAAAAAAGAATGCCGCTCCGTCAGGAGTTATTATACATTTATCTGTAACAGCATCTCCAGTAAACCAAGCTTCCCTTTTACCGTCATATGTTAAGTAAGAAACAGATCTACCACCAGTAGAACATAATATATATGCATTCGTATAATCACATAATAGCGCCCCATTAAAGTATTTACTAAAGGCTTCAATTTGTTTATATTTTAAGTTTAAAATATTGCTTGCATCCGCTGAGTTCAGATTTGATAAAATAAAATTGTTATATACACCATCGTAATCATTTACCATTCTTGTATGTACATTCCACAATATTGAGTATGATTTTTTAAATCTTGTTTCAAGCTCTTTATGTCTATAATCTTGAATTAGCATCGGAAGCGTCATTGCTGCAACTATACCAATTATACCAAGGGTAATTAAAACTTCCGCTAACGTAAACGCCGCTTTTTTCTTTAAAACACGGTCATCCTGAGGATGAAATCCGAAGGATCTCTTTTT
>CALUUU010000104.1 GCA_944324035.1 Candidatus Gastranaerophilales bacterium | reverse complement strand
CGGCATCGCTTTGACCGAATGGATGTTCGTTTTGTTCGCTTTGCTCACAAAATTTTTTAGGTTTTGCTATTGTGCTGTCGCACACGCAAAACTGCATTCTGTTACTCACCGTAAGGTGAGTCTGGCGAACGTGCACGCAGTGCGGTAGTGAGCCTTGAAAGAATTTGAGCAAAGCTCAAATAACATTTTGGCATTGAGCGCCAGCGAAATGCAGGAAACGTTTGCGTGTTTCCTTTTCTTTGGTTCGTTTCTTTTCCTTTGCCTCGCAACCAAAGGAAAAGAAATGAACATAAATGATACTTTTGCATTAAAATGATACCGATAACATGAATTATGTAACTAATTGCTTGACATGTACAATTGCGAGCGGTAGCGAAGCAATCCAGGAAAAGAATATTCGAAATAAATTTGTAAATTACATCACTGGTAAGATGCTGCACTTTGTAAGGACAGGCTTACACAAAATTTTTGTTTAGAATTACGAAAATTTTACATCTAAATCTTTATACGGTGAATTAGTTTCTTTTAGTAGCGGGAGTATATATTTAATGTATAACTTATATTGTTCTGAATTTAACGGTTTTAGCAATAAAGATTTGTTTAATCCGTCACCTTTTGCTCCTTTTTTGTTAAAGTGAAACCACATAATCTCTGATGTGACATTCATAAATCTGTTTTTAAATGAATAGGGATGCATAACCTCATAGGCAACATTTTCATTAATATGCATTGTAAAATAAACTTTTTTTGCAAGCGAACAAGGTATAATACAATGATCTGTATATATGCCATTGCGGCCGTTTTTATATTTACCGTAATTAATAAAATAACTTTTACCGTCAATTACATGTCCATCCCAGCCTCCAAATGAATTATATACGTATTTATAATTCCTAAAAGTCATATGCTTTAGTATCAGATCGTAAGCCCCCGGGATGTAAATCTGGTCTGCATCAATCTTACAAATAAATCCATTTCGGAAACGTGCGAGTTTTTTGCATATTTTAAATCCAAATTCATAGTAAGCCGCTAAAGAATTCTCATAATTATAATTATGTGACATGTAATTTGGAGAGTGTGGAGGAAATACTTTATATGGGTATTTTTTTATAATAAATTTTTCTTCTAAATTATTCTGACTTATATAATCGTAAATTAAGTCCATTGTGTTATCCGTACATTCTGCATAAATCAGAACAATCTTATCAAACATATCGACAACAGATTTAATACAAGGAAGAATTGTGTTTTCTTCATTTTTTACCCTTAAAAACCCTATTTTTATTGGTGAACGAATATTTAAAATTTTAGCCCTTAGTATTAAAAACAATGCTTCCAATGTATTAATAAAAAACATTCGGATAGTTTTTATTGTTGCAAATAAAGCTCTGATTTTTTTCAGTCCCCCCCCACCCCCTTAAAATTCCTCTACACAACGCTTTTTCATAAATTACTCCTTTTGTTTTACTATTATAAATGCTTCCACTATTTTGCGCAATAAAATCAAAACGCAAAAGGAACATAATCTCCTGGATTGCTTCGCTATCGCTAGCAATGACGCATTTTGACACTTTCTGGGATGAACATAATATTTACTCACCAAAGGTGAGTCTTGCGAACGTGCACGCAGTGTAATAGTGAAAACTATATTATTTCTTTTGCGATACACAGAGCGTAGCGTTATGATGTAGTGCCTTAGGCACAACACGGGTTATGTATGTTATCATTAAAAAAGACGGGAAGTATTTCCCGTCTTGTAGTTTTTTAAGAACAATGATTATTTATCATCTAAAGCCGCAACGCCAGGAAGAACTTTTCCTTCAATGAATTCAAGAGAAGCGCCGCCGCCTGTTGAAACGTGTGTGAAATCTTCAGCTTTACAGAATTTCTTAGCTGCTGAAACTGAATCTCCGCCGCCGATTACAGAAACTGCACCAGCTTTTGTAGCTTCAACAATTGCATTCAATACTTCTTTTGTTCCTTCTGCAAATTTAGGATTTTCAAAAGCACCTACCGGGCCGTTCATCAAGATTGTTTTTGAAGATTTGATTACATCAGCAAAAGCTTTTCTTGAGTCAGGGCCTGCATCAACACCTTCAAACCCGTCAGGAATTTCATTGATTTTAACGAATTTGTTAGTGCCGTTGCCTGAAAAATCATCAGCTGCAAGAACATCTGTTGCCATAACAAGTTTAACACCTTTGTCAGCAGCTTTCTTTTCGATGGCTTTAGCTACTTCCAATTGATCATCTTCGCAAATTGAATTACCGATTTTGCCGCCGTTAGCTTTTACAAATGTATAAGCCATACCGCCGCCGATAATCATATTGTCAACTTTGTCAAGCAAGTTTTCAAGAACGCCGATTTTAGAAGAAACTTTAGCTCCGCCGACAACTGCAGTGAAAGGTCTTGTCGGGTTATCAAGAGCTTGCGATAAGCATCTGATTTCTTTTTCCATTAACAAACCTGCAACAGCCGGTTTCAAAACTTTAGCTAATTTAGATGTTGAAGTGTGGTTTCTGTGAGCTGCGCCAAAGGCATCGTTTACATAGAAGTCGCCTAATTTTGCAAGTTCATTTGCAAAAGTCATATCATCATCTTTTGCTTCTTCAGCTTTGTAGAAACGGATGTTTTCCAACAACGCAACCTGACCGTCTTTCAATCCTTCCAATGCTTTTTCAGCACCTTCACCTACCGGTTCAGATACGAACAAAACATCTTCACCCAAAACTTTAGACATATATTTTGCAACAGGAGCCAGTGAAAATTCCATATTCCATTCGCCCTTTGGACGTCCTAAGTGTGCCATTAATATGATTTTTGCACCTTTGTCTTTTAATGCTTTTACTGTAGGAACGATAGCCTGAATTCTTGTATCGTCTGTAACATTTTTGTCTGCGTCAAGAGGTACGTTTACGTCAACTCTGACTAACGCTCTTTTTCCCTTAACGTCACCTAAATCATTGATTGATTTTTTCATAATTTTCTCCTTATTTAAAATCACAAAAATCTTTGCATGCTAATTTTACAAAAAACAAAACTTATTAGCAAATAAAGATTAATCGTTTATTGTTGCTTTAACGATTTTATAAATTGTTTCTATTTTTTCTCTATCTTTTATATTGTGTAAATCTGATACAATCTCTTTAATTAGTTCCTCAGCAGGTTTAAGATGATCAAAAGAAAATAATTCACTGCTTGAAACCTTCAGCACGTCAAAAACTTTTTCAAGAGTTTCTGCGGTTACGAAATTTTCACCAATTTCAATCCCGCATAATGTCCTGGTTGCAATCCCCATTTTTTCGGCAAGCTGTTCTTGTGTATAACCTCTTTTTTGCCGAAGACGTTTAATTTTTGAGCCCAATTGTTTCTTTATATTCAAAATTATACCTCATCTATAATTCTATAAAGTTTCTGATATTTTTAAATGAGATTAAATCTCCGTATATTTATGTATTCTGGTATAAAATTTCGTAAATTTTTATATGTATTTTTATTGCTATATTAATTTTTGTGAAGCTCCAAAGTACTAATATATCTTTATTTTTAAAAATAAGGGTATTTAATTTCTTGTAATAGGGCAATTTCCCGCGGGAAAAATTTTTTATAAATACATAATCAATATAGAGTACTAGAAGTATTAAAAACACGAGGAGGATTCACGATGGAAGCACCAAAAGTAAAATTGGATTATTCAGATGCGGTAGAAAAAGCTGTAAAACAAATTGCAGGTCTGCAAGGGAAAAAAAGAAAGATTGATACAGCTTATGAGTATGAACAGTTAGCCCGGTTGCTGGCAGATGTTCAGGCAGGAAAGCTCGATAAAAATTTTGTAAAGAATGATGAGCTTTATATTAAAGGTCTGCAATTAGAATACCAGCAAAGATATTTGGGAGAAGAAAACACAATGAGCGGTGGGAGTGAGCCGGAACAACAAAATAACACAAATGTGAAAAGCGAGGATAAAAAACCTAATCCGCAAGCCCAGCAAAAAATAGAACCTGAGTCTAAGAAGGGCAGAAAGAACGGAGAAGTCCCAGTATCAGTTGAGTCGGCTGAGGAGATGACACCTCGTCCGGTTCAACCAAAATTTAAACCGAACCCACTTTTCCCATGGAGGAAAAAAAGGGTTCAATCTGAGAATAGCGGCGAAAAAACAAATCTCGGGAGCAAAGAATACAATAATGTCGGCAGAGAAGGCGTAATTGTTTCAGGGGATAATAATAATATTAGTATTGCCGCCGGAGCGGCAGGTGCCGTCGGGGCAGCAGGCACAGAGGCTGCAACAGCTGTAGGCCACGCAGAGAATAATGGTGAAGAAAAGCCTATTCTTGATGCCAGCCGTAAAAATTATACAGCTGCGTTTGCAGAAGGCAGGCAGGTTGCAAAAGATTTAATAGGCTATACGACTACAGAAGAGAAACAAAACGCAGTAAGATATATTATGAAACAATCCCCGGCAACTATTATGGGATTTATAAGCGGTTTTAATGAAAATGATACTGTCATGGGTATCAAATACGGGAAAGGCGGTTTGATTGACCAAATAGACAATGAATACGGATGGACTCAAGCCGAAAAGCAAGAAACATTCAAAAAGATTATTTCAACAACTTTGGATTGGGCTAAACAGGCAGGATTTGAAAATGATCTTAATTACGAATCTCTTTCTATTGTCTTAGGCAATTTAAAATTGTTAGATGAATTTGGCACAGATTCTTCTCCGCTGATTAAAGAAATTGACACAGAACAAGCAGATATGTTGATTAAAGAACTTGTCACTAAAGGAATGGCAAAAGCCGGAATATAAATAGCAGAAAAATAAAAGAGCCTTTAAATCTAAAGGCTCTTTTATTATGCTTCATTTAGTTCTCTTCTTATATCGTCTACTGTTACGTGAACGACAGGAGAGTTTTCATCTTTTTTTAGAACTACATCTTTAATACCCGATTGGACGATAAATCTTTTACAGAGAATGCAAATAAAATTATGCCCCCAGATATACATTGTAGAACCTTTACATCTGTCCTGTCCTGCCTGGATAATAGCATTTTGTTCAGCGTGGATTGAACGGCAGGTTTCATAACAAGTGCCTGATTTTATATTGTGTTCAATTCTGTAGCATGAACCGCGTTCATAGCAGGATTCAACTTTTGACGGGGTGCCGTTATAACCTGTTGCTTTAATTTTCTTGTCATCTCCGACAATTACAGCTCCTACCTGTGCTCTTATACAATTAGAACGGCTTGCACAAGTTTTAGCTAAATCTAAAAAATAATCTTCCCAGCTTTTAATTTCCATAACTTTATCCTTATATATAACTAGTGTTTATAATTTTTAATACCTGTAAATACCATTGCTATATTATATCTGTCTGCAAGTTCTATCATACTTTTATCATTTGCAGAGCCGCCGGGTTGTATAATCATAGCAATTCTTCCCTGTGCTGCCAATTGTATGCAATCGACTGTCGGCAAAGTATTATCAGATGCCAGCACTGCATCTTTTGAATTGTCACAGGCCCACTTCATAGCGTCTTCTACGGCTGTCAGAGGGGATACGTGTCCCTGTGATATTGCTGATGTTTTAAAATCCTTGGCTACTACAATTGAGTTTGAGCGAGCGTATTTAGAAATCTTCCAGGCAAACACCGCGTCCTCAATTTGTTCTTTGGTAGGTTTCTTTTTGGTAACGATTTGGAATGAATTTTTTCCAAGGTTACTGTTGTTGAAATCCTGATATAGTGTACCGAAAGGTGTAACATGGATATCCTTTTGAATTAAAGTCCTGTAATCTTTTAACGGAGTATTAAGCTTTACGACTTTTAATAAAGGATTTTCTTTCAGAAGTGCAAGTGCTTCAGGTTCATAGTCCGGTGCAAATACTAATTTGACCGACATTGAGTTGATATGTTTTGCCACTTCAAAATCTATTTTTTGTGAGGCTCCGATTGCACCAAAGAATGAGGCAACGGGGTCACAATCAAAAGCTTTTGTATAAGCATCGGAAATGCTCGTGCCGAGTGCCACTCCGCAAGGGGCAGCGTGTTTTACGATGGCAACCGCGCAAACATCGAAAAATTCACTTGTGATATTTGCCATTTCCGTAATACTCATAATTTCATTATAAGATAGCTGTGTATTGTTAATAACTTCATAGTCTGCCATATTTTCAGACTTAAATATTTGTGCGGCTTGCTGCGGATTTTCCCCATAATGCAATGTCCATAAAGTTTCTAAAGTAGTTTCTTTTTCAAGTTCGAAGTTACCTGAATCGTTTTCATCACAAAAAATTTTTAACTCAATTTTTTTGCTCATGCTTTATACTCCTATTTCAAGAATAATTTAAACACAAACAATAGTGCATGTAAATTTACATTATTGTTGAAATAATTTTATTTTCCTTTTATAATATTCTTGTTCAAATTCAAATTACAAAGGATTTATCAATATGAGCAGTAACAGAATGACAGAAGGTGTCGGTAAAAAAATAGTTGAAGCCTTGAAACAGCAGTCAGATATAGAGATTATACCGGTTAAAGAAACTCCGGCAGCAGATGAACTTACAAATTTTAGTTCATTGACATCACCGAAAAATCTTATTGATGATATGGTTATTCCGCAGGAGGCTCCTCAGCCTGCAGCAACTGCAGCTCCGACATTTAATTTTAATACACAAAATGAAACAGTGGATGCGGCATTTAAAGATACTATGATGCAATTTCAAACTCAGGAACAGAATATCCCGGCTGTTGAAGATATTGAACTGCCTGCTAATGTTGCAGTTCTTCGCCAGTTAATTACAAAAATTCCTCCAAGTGTTTCTAAACAAACCGGTGCAATGATTATTAAACAGACAATGGAAGCTTTGGGAATTTCAATGACAAGTGTTCTGCAGGAAGCACAGCAGGTTCAGGAAAATCTTACCCAGTCAGTAAGAGAGTGCCAGACAAGTGTGCTTGAACATAAAAAACAAATTACTATTCTTGAAGCACAGGCTCAGAAATATCAACGCCAGTTTGCGGCAGTGAATGATATTATAAGTTTATTCATACAGACAAATAATTAAATTAGATTTATTTTATAATTTTAAGATTGCGCTATGACGGTTAGTCGTAGCGTTTTCTTTGCGGTAAGAAAAGAAAATATCATTATCACAGCAGGTACAATAAGGACAGATATCAATTTGCCTGATACCGGCTTCCTCTAATTGTCTTGCATTTATACCTTTTAAATCAACAAAAATTTGACCTTCCCTGATTTCAGATAAGCCTTCAAAATCATTTACTGTTGATTTTAGTTTGTTGTATACATCTTGTCCAACATTGTAGCAGCACATAGAAATTGCAGGCCCGATAACAGCAGTCATGTTATTGGGCTTACAAGAAAAATCTTGTATCATCTTAAGTGCTGTCTTTTTAGATATCTCACCTGCAGCCCCTCTCCAGCCTGCATGTGATACTGCGCCAATGTGTTTTACTTTATCATATATTATAACAGGGGTGCAGTCTGCAAAATTCAAAAAGATTGCAAAGTCTTTGTCTTTTATGATTAACCCGTCTGTATCCGGATAAAAAGTTTTATCTTTTACTGCAAGTTCAACATGTGGTGTATGTGTTTGGTTAGGT
>CALUUU010000103.1 GCA_944324035.1 Candidatus Gastranaerophilales bacterium | reverse complement strand
TAGTAAGTTGTCATCCTGAGGATGAAATCCGAAGGATCTCTTTTTACAAGAGATTCTTCGGGCTAAAGCCCTCAGAAAGACGTGATTAGTCATTGCGAAACGCGAAGCGTTGAAGCAATCCGGGAATTTGCAATACCGGGTTTTAAAAGTGTCTAAAAGGCTGAAATGCTCACCAGACGCGGAGAGCCTAGCCCCCCCCCCCCTGGAGAATACTGCTGTTATTAGTGTTTTCAGATTTTAACATTTGATATATCCTCCATAAATTCAAACATCTGTTAATATTTTAACTTAATTTTGAAGAATTTACAAGAGGGGCTAATTCCGGCTTCCATAACCCATGGTGCCAGAGGCACAACACTAGCTTCGCTTTGTGTGACGTGAAAGAAATACTATCTTAAAGTTGTTGCTCACTATTGCACTACGTGCACATTCGCCAGACTCACCTTATGGTGAGTAATATTATCTCATTCTGAGGCAGAATGCCGAAGAAACTCAAGTGTTACGAGATCTTTCGCTTCGCTCAAGATGACATTAAAAGTCATTCTGATGCTGAAAGCCGAAGAGTCTATATTAAAAAACTCCCCATCCCAACCTTCCCCAAGCAGGGGAAGGAGTAAATGTGCTGCGTTGTCCTTAGCAGCGCTCAAAGAGCGAAGCAAACGGAATGTACGTCCATTTAATCAAAGCGCTGCCGTAGGCAGCGCAGAAAGCTTTTATCGCTTATTAGCACCGTGTTGCGCCATTTGCCATGCTCAAAAAAAAGAGCCTGAAACAGGCTCGTTGGAATTAAGAATAGCTGGAAGTATGAAAAAGATTAATTATATTAAACACATTAAGTGTAAAAATTACAATTACCCAAGTGGGTATTTTTTATTTTTCTTCTAATTTGAATGATTTTTTTAATTAATTTATTAAAATTTATATTCATGCTCAATTTGGTATATACAAAAGTATGAGATAATTTCTGTAATCTATTGAATAAGTGTATTTTAAGCACTTTATTGAAATCCGCTGATATATCTGCATTTTAGCCAACTTAATAAAACTTCATAAGAGGGGTTGACAAATATTTTTTTATCTTGTATAGTAAAAGTGTTAGATGAAGTGTTAAAGGAACACTTAATAAAAACTCCAGAGAGGAGGAAGCATATGATAACAATAAATCCTGTAAAATTTAACAGTACAAAAAAATACATTTCTTTCGGTGAAGGAAGTAATGCTAATAATATGACTACTAATATGGCGATTTTGGCTTTGCAAAATCCAACTGCACGCCGTGAATTTGAAGGGAATTTGAATAATGCATTGCCATCTAACCCTATAATTTCTACAATAAAGAAAATTGCAAGAACTTATAAATATGTTGTAGCATCTGGTTCTTCATCAAACAAAAATCCTGATCAGCATATTTCCTTTCTCGGCTAATCGGTTATGTTTGATTGAACAGTGCTAATCATTTCATTTACCCCCAATTTGATACTTTTGTAATGTAAACATGTTACTGAGTAGTTATATCATAATTTGATTTATCCTTTTCCTATCAAGGAAAAGGAGGTCAGATTATGAATGATAAAATTAATGAACTACGCAGAAATGCTGAAAAAGCAGCATGTTTTTTTATGAAATCTCTTGCTTATACGCTTGGCCCTGTTGAATTAAAAAATATGGTTGAGCAGGAAAAAGCTGTTGTTGTTGATGTAAGAGCACACGAAGATTATATTACATCACATATTCCCGGTGCTTTGTCTATTCCTAAATCAGAACTTGCTAATCGTTTGCAGGAGCTTTCAAAGGATAAAATTACGGTTGTATATTGCTATAACCAGCAGTGTCATTTGGGTGCTTCTGCCTGTTTAACTCTTGCTGATTACGAATACCCTTGTATGCTTATGGAAGGCGGTTTTGATGTGTGGGTTAATAATTTCCGGTTTGCCACTGTCAGCGGGGAAAACTAAAAAACGGGAGATTTATTCTCCCGTTCCATTTATTATTGTTTCAATCTTTGGGTCATTCCAAGGGATCACTTCATCGCCTTTTACATATACTCCGGTAATTTCGCCGTTAATTATTTGCGTTGTTGACGTATACCCTTTTGCTTTCATTGCCTCATCTGTATTTTTTGAGTCATTATTAAGTTTTTGTTCTGTTTTATCGGCACTGGCTGTTAGCGCTGCTTCAAGTTTTTGTGCAGAAATACTGTTAGAATTACCCATAACTGATTTATAGAATGATGTCACCTCTTTTTTGCTGATTGTGTTGTCACTGCTGAAGTCACTATTGCTTGTATCCATTGCTTTTGCAATTGCTACAGCTTCTGCCTTATCAAATCCCAAATTTGTCATGTAATTGACAAATTGCTCTTGTGTTACCGTGTCGCCTTTGGCATTCATATGTGCGAATTCTGCATTCACAAAATCATTCAGGTTATTAATGGTAAATTCTCCGCCGGTTTGAAGCGCGGTTTGATAATTATTAACCATTTGCTGCTGAGCTTCTGTCGGACCTTTGCCTTGACTTGTGCCGCTTGTTTCTGCTTTGCTTGACTTTCCGATGTTAAATAACCCTGAAATCATGTCGGTAAAGGATTTTCCTAAGGCCATACCGGTTTGTAGTTGGGTGGCAGGATCAGAGGCTATCATGTTATTTTGCTGCAAAGTCTGCATAAATTGAATCTGTGACATAGGCGCTTGCCCTGATGCCAAACATTGCTGATAATACATCTGATATTGAGCCTGCAGAGTATTTTGATATTGATTTTGTTGTGTAAAATTAATATCAATATTTTTAGGGATATTAGGATTTCCCTTAGGGGTGGAAACCCGTTGCTGCCAATTACTGTATGCTCTATCCAATATTTTATTTGGGTCTTGTTTTGATCTTAAGTACGGATCAGTCATAATCAGCCTCTCTCATTCTTTTACTTATATATATAAAAACATATTGATTTAGCTGATTTCATTTTTAGGAAAAAAGTTTACAATTGTAACATTTAAAATAAAAACTCGCGGTATATCACCGCGAGTTTTTTAACAGATATTTTTACTTTTTATTTAACCACAATGTTAACAAGCTTTTTCGGTACAACAATGGTTTTAACAATTGTTTTGCCGTTTGTGAGTTCTTTGATTTTCGGACTATTTATCGCTAACTCCTTCATCTCATCTTGCGAAAGTGATTCATCAGCTTCTATTTTGTCCTTAACCTTGCCGTTAACTTGTACTACAAGTGTTATTGAACTCATTTTTGCAAGATTTTCATCCCACTTGCACCATTCCTGATCATGAACTGAATCTTGTCCGCCAAGTTCGTGCCATGCTTCTTCTGTCAGGTGAACTGCGACAGGTGACATTAATTTGATTAATGTTATAATTGCAAAACTCAAGACATTTTTGTCTTCCTCATCAAGTTCTTTTTTCGCACCACGCCAGTCGTAGATGGCATTTGTAAGTTCTCTGTATTTAGAAATTACCGTATTGAATTGGAAATCATTTGAAATATCGTTAGTTATCCCTTTGATTGCCATATGAACAATGCGTACAAGGTCGTCATTATCTTTTTTGAGTTTTGCTGATTTAATTTCTGCATTATTAATGTCAATATTTTCTGCATTTGTAGAAATTAATCTCCAAACTCTGTTAAGGAATTTGTAACAGCCTTCAACGCCTGCGTCTGACCAGTCAAAATCTCTTGCCGGCGGTGAATCAGAAAGAATAAATAATCTTGCTGTATCCGCTCCGTAGTTTTCAAATATTTCATCAGGGTCTACGGTGTTGCCTTTTGATTTAGACATTTTTGAACCGTCTTTAAGCACCATGCCTTGTGTCAGAAGATTTTTAAAAGGTTCGTCAAAATCAAGAAGTCCTAAATCTCTCAGTGCTTTTGTAAAGAACCTTGAATAAAGCAGGTGCAGGATTGCATGCTCAATTCCGCCTACATACTGGTCAACCGGCAGCCATTTGTTTACCAAATCTCTGTCAAACGGTTTTTTATCATTTTTTGCGTCTGCATAGCGCAGATAATACCAGCTTGAACAGATAAATGTATCCATTGTATCGGTTTCACGTCTTGCAGGGCCGCCGCAGACAGGACATTTGGTTTCTACAAATGTTTTTGAAGTTGTAATTGGAGATTTGCCGACAACGGAAAAATCCACATCTTTCGGTAATAATACCGGCAAATCTTCTTCTTTAACCGGCTGGATACCGCATTTATCGCAATATACAACAGGTATTGGCGCTCCCCAGTATCTCTGGCGTGAAATTAACCAGTCGCGTAATCTGTATTGGGTTTTAAATTCTCCAAACCCTTCTTTTACAGCTTTTTCGGTAATTGCTTTTTTTGCTTCTTCATTTTTCATCCCGTTGAATTCACCTGAATTTACAAGCACACCCGGGTCTGTGTAGGCTGCTTCTTTGCAGTCGCTTGGATTTTCTTCGTTTTGAATTACAACTTTCATTGGCAGGTTATATTTTTTTGCAAAATCAAAGTCCCTTGTGTCGTGTGTAGGAACTGCCATTACAGCACCGGTTCCGTATTCCACAAGTGCATAATCAGCTGTCCAAAGCGGAAATTCTTCGCCGTTAAACGGATTTATGCAGTGAGTTCCGAGTGGAACGCCTGTTTTTACCCTGTCTGTAGAGAGGCGTTCTATTTCTGTCATTTTACGCGCATTTGCTCTGTATGCTTCTACAGCTTCTTTATTTTCAGGGGTTGTGAGTTTTTCTATGTCTTTATATTCAGGCGCAACAACAAGATAAGTTATACCATAAACCGTATCCGGTCTTGTTGTATAAACAGGAACTTCCAGACCCGGAATTTCCTTTACTTTAAACTTGAAAATTGCCCCCTGCGATTTTCCTATCCAGTTGGCTTGCATTGTTTTGACGTTATCGCCCCAGCCTTCAAGCTTATCCAAATCTTTTAACAAAACTTCCGCGTAATCGGTAATTTTTAAGAACCACTGGGAAAGATATTTTTTCTCAACAACGCTGTCGCATCTCCAGCATTTGCCGTCAATTACCTGCTCATTTGCAAGTACTGTACCGCATTCGTTGCACCAGTTTACGGCAGCTTCCTTTTTGTATGCAAGACCTTTTTTATAGAGCTGTAAAAAGAGCCATTGAGTCCATTTATAATAATCTGGTTTGCAAGTTGCGACTTCTCTGTCCCAATCATATGACAGGCCGAGCATTTTAAGCTGTTTAGTCATATAAGCAATATTTTCATCAGTCCATTTTGCAGGATCTACGCCGTGTTTCATCGCCGCATTTTCTGCCGGAAGCCCGAAACTATCCCAGCCCATTGGGTGAAGCACATTATACCCTTGTGCCTTTTTAAAACGTGCTATTACATCAGTTATCGTATAGTTTCTGACATGCCCCATGTGCAGTTTGCCTGACGGGTATGGAAACATAGAAAGCGCATAGTATTTAGGTTTATCGCTGTCATCAAGCGTTTTGAATGCACCATCTTCTTCCCATTTTTTCTGCCATTTTTTTTCTATTTCCTGCGGAAAATATGCTTCTTTCATCTTTTTCTCTCCATATATATTTCACTACGGATAAGGGTAAATTCGCCCTAATCATTACTTCTATAAACGTAACACAAATATAAATTGAAATAAAGGATTAATTTTTACATAACCCATGTTATGTTTCTATATCGAAAACATACATAGGTTATGTTTTTATATGTTCATTTTCTCTTTTTAATTGCGAAGTAAAAAGAGCAAATGAACCAAAAGAGAAAAACACGCAATCAATTTCTGCGCTGCCTAACGGCATCGCTTTGAACGAATGGATGTTCGTTCCGTTTGCTTCGCAAACGAAATCTTTAAGCGCTGCTAAGGACAACGCAGCGCATTTACTCCTTCCCCTACTTGGGGAAGGAGTTTGTTCCTTTTTTCTTTGCTGCTAAAGAAGAAAAAAGGAACAAAGATTAAACCTCAGAATGACAGAAAAATCGCACTACTCAAGTTCGTTTTGTGAGTATGACGCTGTTTTAAAAATTTTTTATGAAATCTTATATATAACTTCCTAATCTTCCAGAGTTCGTATTACTTTACATGGATTGCCGAAAGCTACAACATTTGACGGAATGTTTTTTGTAACAACGCTTCCTGCTCCTATTACAACATTTGAACCTATTGTTACACCCGGTAAAACAGTCACATTCCCTCCAAACCATATATCATTTCCGACATTTATCGGTTCTGCTGATTCAAGAAGAGTGCTTCTTTCTTCTGCGTCAATCGGGTGAATTGCAGTGTAAAATCCGCAGTTAGGGCCTATAAGCACATTATCTCCGAATTTTACAGGTGCACAGTCTAATATTACACAGTTGTGGTTTGCGTAAAAATTCTTGCCGACAGAGATATTATAGCCGTAATCACAGAAAAAGTTTGATTCTATAATTGTTTCTTCACCGCATTTGCCAAGAAGTTTCTTTAATATAGCATTTCTTTCTTCAGATTTAGAAGGTGGAGTGTTGTTGAGTTCAAAACACAAGTCTTTAGCATGTTTTCTGTCGTTAATAAGAGTTTCTTCATTAGGAAAATACATTTCTCCGGCAATCATTTTTTCTTTTTCGCTCATATTTTCTCCTTATTATCGCTAATGCAGTGTTTTAGCTCTTGAAAACGGCCAGAATACGAATACGGCTCTTCCTATAAATCTATCCTGAGGCAAAAGTCCCCAGTATCTGCCGTCTTGGGAATTTCCTCTGTTATCCCCGAGCATAAGATAATGTCCTTCCGGAATTACCGCAGGGCCGCACATCATAGCTTCCGTACACGGGGTATAATCATAAGGACTTTGAATATACGGTTCATCCAGCGGTTTGTCGTTAATGTATACTGTATATTTCCCGGTATTATCAGATTTAATTTCAAATTTATCTCCAGGCATACCTACTATCCTTTTTATGTAGGCAATATCTTTACAGAAAAATCCGGTTAGTCTTGAAAATACTTTCCAAGGTGTATTTTTTAATTTTTCAAACGGAGGGTAGAAAACCATTATATCTCCGCGTTTTGGGGTAGTTTTGAATCGGTAGGATCTATCTACATAAATCCTGTCACCTTCCAAAAGTGTAGGGTGCATTGAACCGGACGGTATCCATCGGATTTCTCCGACAAAAAATCGTATTATAATTACCATCACTATAACAAAAATTATTGTTTCAATGACTTCTATTAGAATTGCTTTGATTTTTTTTCCGACTTTTATAAATTCATCTTGTGTTAAATTATCGACATAATTTTTTAAATCCTTAAATATTTTAAAAGTTATTAAATTATATATAAATACCGCAATATCATATATTCCTTTAAATAAATCTTTTATTAAATTTCCTGAGAAAATGTATTTAACATCATCAACGGTTTCCTCAATAAAACTTTTTAATTTTTCGCCAAAAGTTCTGGTATCTTTTTCTTTTTTAATGTCATCTTCTCTTGAGATAATAATTTTCAGGGCTTCAATAAATTCATCCCTTGACATTTTTCCTATAAAATTACTCATTTTTTAATAACTCCGTTAATTCTGTTAATGCTCTTTTATATTGGCTCTCCGGTAAAAATCCTAAATTGTTTTTCGCTCTGCTTACATAATTATTCAACAAATCTTTTGCTTTTTCAATACCTGCATAAGGATTTTGAATATCCCCTGAATATATGACTGGAGCTGTATAGATGC
>CALUUU010000102.1 GCA_944324035.1 Candidatus Gastranaerophilales bacterium | reverse complement strand
CTGCGAAAAATCCTGAAATATTTAAGTTTTTAATGTTTAATTGGAGCGGTTTATACAGACGTGATTTTTTAACAGCTAATGATATTAAGCATAATGAAACTCCTGGAGCTTCATATCAGGATAATGGATTTCATTTTCAGATATTTGCCCTGGCAAATACCTGTTATTTTTTGAATGAGGCCTACTATTGTTACAGAAGGGATAATGAAGCCTCATCCGTTCATAATAAATCAAAGTTATCCCTTGCAAAAGTCGAATGTGATTATATAAAATCCTTTATTGATACCCATCCTAAGGTTGCAGAAAACTATATGCAGGCTTACTATTTCAGAAAGTATGATACTTTTATATTTACATACTACCGACTGGATAAAAAATTAAAGAAAGAATTTTTGAAAATATTTGCAGATGAATTCAGAACCCCGTTTTTAGAAGGGAAAATAGATAAAACGTATTTGGGAGTGAAAAATTACAAAAATCTGTCATTGCTGATAAATTCACCTGACAAGTTCTGGCGGAAAACTATGCACATAAATTCATTTGTGGAAAATATAATTTCTTTTAAAAATTATAATAACCACAAGGTTGTTACATTAATGGGGCTTAAATTAAAAATAAGGAAGAAATAAGTTTTTTTAACTCAAAAAATCGAAGAACTCTGCGGGTAACACCGCTTAGCATTCTTCACAGCGGGAAATAATTTTTCCGCTTTTTTTTATTGTTTTGAGTTGATAATTGTGTCATCCTTACAAAGTGAACCAAAATTTTTGTCATCCTGAGCGAATGCGAAGGATCTCTTATCACATGAGATTCTTCGGCTTTCAGCCTCAGAATGACGCAAAATATCATTCTTCTCAGGGGAATGACATAAGCGTTGCGATTTATGACATAACTAAATTTCTCTGTAGATATAACTCCCCATCCCATCCTTCCCCAATCAGGGGAAGGAGCCTTATTTTTTTTGTTCCCTCCCCTACTCGGGGAGGGCTAGGGTGGGGAGTGATTTATGATAAAATAAACATATGAATACTACAGAAAAGGCAAGAAATCTAAGAAAAAATATGACCAAACAAGAAAGAATAGTTTGGCAGTTTTTAAGAAATAGAAGTGTTAATGGTCATAAATTTAGACGCCAGTATCCAATAGGAAATTATATAGTTGATTTTATTTGCAATGAAAAGAAATTAATTATAGAAATTGATGGCGGACAGCATAACGACGATAAACACATACGTTATGACCAGGAAAGAACAAAGTATCTTGAAACTAAAGGATATAAAGTAATACGATTTTGGAATAGTGATATTGAAAACAATATAGAAGGCGTTTATCAAGAGATATTGAAATATTTGGATTGAGTTAATTAAACCCTTACGGGTTGCTCCCCATCCCAACCTTTCCAAAGCAGGGGAAGGAGTTTATGCGCTGCTTTATCCTTAGCAGTGCTGATGTCATTGCTGTGAGCGAAGCGAAGAAGTAATCCAGAAAACGAATATTCAAAATAAATTTGTAAATCGTAACGATGGTAAGATGCTGTGGAAAACCGGATATAAATCGCAAATAAAAATCCCCGTCATATAAGACGGAGATTTTATTTTAGTGATTTGTTATTAAAATGATGCTACGGTTTTTCCGGCAGATAATTGTTCAAGAATTTCTATTGCCTTTTTTAATTGTACATCATTTTTGTTTTTTATATCTTCTTCCGTAATTTTTACTACCACGTCCGGCGTAATCCCTTTTTTATTAATATCAGTGCCGTTAGGTGTTAAATATTTTTGGATTGTAATATTTATCCCGGCCTCATAAGGAAGTTTATTGATTTCCTGAACAAGTCCTTTTCCAAAAGATTGTTCCCCGACAATTACTGCACGTCCGTTATCTTTCATCGCGCCAGAAAAGATTTCACTTGCGGATGCTGAACCCTTATTTATTAACACCACAACCGGTTTTCTTGTAACAACGCCTTTTGTAGCATTTTGGGTCTCACGATATCCGTCGCGGTCAACTGTTGATACAATAACACCATCGTCTAAAAACATATCGGAAATATAAATTGCATTACTTAGTAAACCGCCCGGATTTGAACGTAAGTCTATAATAAATCCTTTTTTATTATAACCCTGTTCTAATATAGAACGGAATTCCGTACCTGCGTTTCTGCTAATAAATGAACTTAACCTGATATAAGAAATATCACTTGGCATAGTAACATTTTCAGGCAGCTTCTGTGAGATAGATTTAATTTCTATATTCGCACGGGTTATAGTGTACAATTTTGGCGCTTGATCTTTACGTTTAACAAGCAGTTTGACCTGAGTGCCTTCTTTTCCTCTGATTTGATCAGCAGCTTTATCAACAGTTATACCTTTTGTACTTTTTCCGTCAATTTCAAGGATTTCATCATCAGCTTTTAAACCGGCTTTTTCAGCAGGCGTATCTTCAATCGGCGCAATAACAGTTAATTTCCCGTCTTTTACTGCTATCTGAATACCAATACCCTTCAAAGAACCTTTGATAGAACTTGTTTCTTCTGCAAACTCTTTTGGATCCAGAAATTTTGTATAAGGATCATTTAAACTTGCGACCATTGTATTAATTGCAACATATGCATCTTCATTTGTCAGAATTTTATCATCATATTTATGACGCCATTTCTGCCAGTTCTGGGCATTGTTAGTCTGGTCAACATATTTCGCATTTACAAGCCGCCACACCTGATCATACAAATCCACAGGAGAGTAAGCCATCACATTGTTGTGAATAATACATCCGAATAGTAAAATGAATGTTCCTGCAAATATAACGCTTTTTTTCATAAGTTTTCTCATTCTTTATTTTTCCTCCAGATTACCCTTAATCACTATTTTGCGCTCAAGCTTATCTACATAGATGTTTTTTTGAAAAAAAAGTTCCGCAAAAAATCTGTAACCAAAAGTAATTTTACAATTATAATACCATAAGAGAAAAATTTTGCATATACTTTGTAATTACATTCCCATACTATGATTGTAATTAAAGATATTTTTGCATGACGCCTTACCGCCCCAGCCAATATCAGAACAATGCAGGTAATCCATATTTGCCCTGTCTATTACCCAGGCTGCACATCCGAGACCTGATGACTTGTTCAAGCAGTTAGTGTCAAATGGGGTTGCCGTATCGTTAACAAGCCCTGCCGGATATATACCGTTTTTAACTATATAAAACTTATGAACATCATATCCCATTCTGTTAGGATTGCTCTCTCCGTTAGTGTCAACATACATCTCGGCACAGACAGAACTCAGTGCTCCGCTTGTACCAACAGTAAAAGTACAATCAGCACTAACAATCCTGAAAGCGAACAAAGTTCCGTCGGCAATTCTAAAAGTAGCGTATTCAGGATTATTGTGAAAATTCAGACCAATAGAGGTTCCGTCAAGTTTTGTAATATCAGCATCAGGCCAGCAGCCGCCATCGGTTTGACAATCTTTTGAAATAATATAATATTCAGACAACTTGTCTTGTATAGATAATGCCCCGGAACTATCACCTTCTGCTTTTAATTCCCAATAGTTAGGTGTTCCGTTTTCTACAATGGCTCTTTGCATTGCCTGTGAAATATTAGTATACACCTTTTTTAATCTTGTAACCATTTCTTTTTCCCGATGGTTTGCAAGCAGCATAGGTAATGTCATTGCAGCAACGATACCTATAACACCAAGCGTAATAAGCACTTCAGCAAGAGTAAAACCTTTCTTCATAATCACCCCGTTTTTGTCTATTATATCATATTTTATTAATTATAGCAATAATCAGACAATACGATATCCGCAAGTCTGATTACATTTTTATAGAGTCTTTCTATACTTATTATGGTAAATTTCAGGAGGAATACAAATGACAAAACCCATTTCAAAATCAATTTTAAAAGTTGCAGAAAAAAACGGTTCAAACAAAATTACATTATTCACCAATCATTTAAAAGTTGACGGGAATATTTATACAAAAGACGGCAAATGCGACGAATGCCATGAAGATATTCTAACATTGACAAATGTCCTTGTCTGCAGGCTAAACGACTATTGCACCTGTGATGATGACAACTGCGAATGCAATGATTATGTTTGTTTCAGATATGACTGGCTGAATATCAATGTTGACAGCATTGTTGCGTATAGTATTCTTAATGATGAAATTGTATAAAAAAAGCTCAGGATATCCTGAGCTTTTTTTATTATTTTATTTTATTACTTAAACCAACTGAGCAATTTTTTGTGCATTAGCTGAAGCAATTTCAACAAGCTGTTTTGCAGTTGCAATCATAGAAATTTCAGAATTCATTTTATTTATGCATGAACCGCAGCCGATAGCGCTTGCACCAGCAGCAAAAGCAAAAGGAGCTGTTGTAGGATTAATACCTGTAGCTGTCATAACAGGAATGTCAATATTTCTTACAAGTTCAACTGTATTAGACAATGTCAATTCAGCTCTTTCCATTAAACCTCTGACTCCGTCAGCTTGTTTATCAGCAGAGAAATGACCTTCTGTCTGGATTAAATCAATATTTCTTGCTTCAAGTTCTCTTGCTAATTCAATTTGATCAGCAATTGAAATTTCTCCGGGAACAGTAACAGAGAAAAATACTCTGTTATCGCCAAGCATAGCCAATGTTTCGTCAACAAGTTTTAATACTTCGTCTTTTGTAAATGAGATACCTTTTTTGTATAAAACATCAAAATTACCGAGTTCAATAGCATCTGCACCGAGTTCAACGGCCTTAGCAAGTTCAGACGGAACAATTGAAGATACAAATAAAGGCATATCAGTCATATTTCTGATTTCAGATACAATATTTTCATCTGCACAAATATCTACTGCACTTGCATTAGCAGCTTCTGCAGCTTTTACAACTTTTTTTATGTTATCAATATCAAAATTATCAATTCCTGCAATAATTTTTACAGCTTTTTTTGCATTTAAGTGTTCTTTAAAAGAATCAATTCTTGCCATAGTTTTCTCCTTCTTTGTTTCAACTTTAACAGTTTAAATAATAATTAACTTTTGGGGATTATTATACATTAAAATTATAATAATTTCAAGAACTAACCCCAAAAATTTTTAATTGGAGGGTGTAAACAGAAGTAAAAAAGGGATAATCTATAGTTGAGGGAGAAATTATGATTGTTAGAATTTTAATAATAGCATTATTTTTTGCATTTAATATCCCATCTGCCGAGGTTTTGGCGAGCCCGTTAATTTCAGATGAAGAAATAAATATAACTGTATACGAAAAAATTAATCCGGCAATAGTTGCCATAGATGCAGAGTTAGAAGACGGAGTATCTGCCGGAACCGGCTGTATAGTAAGTTCAGACGGAATAATTTTAACGGGTTCCCATGTAATAGAGGGATGCAAATCTGTTGACGTTACTATGTATAACGGCAAGGTTTATAAAGCGGAAATATTATCAAAAATGGGAAAAAACAAAGATCTTGCTCTTTTAAAAATAAAACCGGAACAACCTCTGCATACAATAAAATTCGGTGATTCCGGCAAATTAAAGGTTGGTCAAAAGGTACTTGCAATAGGAAATCCTTTTGGCTTTGCAGGAACTCTGACCCAGGGAATAATATCAAGAATAGATTATACAAAAGGCCGCATTCAAACAGATGCTGCAATAAATCCGGGCTGTTCCGGCGGGCCGCTTTTAAATTCATCAGGCGAAGTAATAGGGATAAATCAATCCATATACAATCCTGATAACAACATTTCAAATATTGGCATAGGTTTTGCTATCCCGATTAATGATGCAAAACAATTTATACAGCTTGCAAAAGTAAGCAAAAAATAATTTCACATACTGATTAAATTAAGGCATTCATTATAACTATCAACAACGTAAATCTTATCTGATATACCAAGCTTATCCAAAGTTACATCCAGCACTGTGGAATTTTCTTTTACGGCAAAGACTTTTATTCCACGCTCAATTGCGCCAAACACCGCAGGACTTCCAAGTGAATTGTACGGCATAACTAAATAATC
This sequence comes from Candidatus Gastranaerophilales bacterium, assembly GCA_944324035.1. Lineage (GTDB taxonomy): Bacteria > Cyanobacteriota > Vampirovibrionia > Gastranaerophilales > Gastranaerophilaceae > UBA1221. Next base: position 1,667 of record CALUUU010000102.1, on the reverse strand, counting down.
CACACTTTCTACGTTAATACCGCCATTTGTTGAAAAACCCGGCGCATTTGCAAGTCCAAGGAGAATACACGGTAAAAAAGTCGGAGTTATATATTCAGATGCGGCTTTTGGATTGACCAGCTCAGGGTATATTTGATAATCCTCAAATGCAGGTGAATGCGCACAAGGAACCTGCAATTCTTTTGATATATAATGAGATATTATTGCCTCAACTCCGCCCACAGGATCAGCTCCAATTCCCTGACAGTATTCTGTATTAAGTTCTTCCGGATCTTCAAACATACATACAACGGCTATTGCGTTGCAGCCTTTTTTAAGCAGCTTTTCCGCACTTTTTAGCAGAGTTTCACAATTTCTCACACTTCCGCTTGAAATTCCGCTGCTATCCATCAAAAATTCAACACCCGCCGGTTCTTCGGTTATTTCAAAATAAGGAATATTAACACCATATACAGTTTTAACTGCATTAATCGTATTTATATGGACGTTCAAGACATCCTGCGGGATTGCTTTATCGAAAACAATACCTATTCTGTTATCAAAAGAAGGATGAATATTAATTTTTCCCTGCATAAATTCATCCAGCATAAAACCTTCAACATAAAACATATTATCGTTAATACCGGAAAAGCCTCCTGCATTAACAACATTAGGATTTACGATAAGCTTTGACACTTTAGAGAACTTTCTTGCCCAAGAACCGGCATCTCCCGCATACCCGCCGATTGAAGCCCCAATTCCTGTCGGAACAATAAAAACACCTAATTTTTCATTATTATTAATCATATATTTATCATACAACAAAAAAGCGGGATAAATCCCGCTTTCAAGTTGTTTAACCTATTTAATTTTAGATTATCCCTGTGATGCACCTCCGTATGTAAAGTCGTTTTTAATATTAGTAGATAACAATTTCTGCCATGAAGCTTCATATTGGGTAATCATATTTAATCTTGTTTCATAATTGTTTTTATCAAGTTCTAATTCAGATTCCCAGGACTGTATATTGGCAAGATCAAACTCATGTTCTTTTAACAGCTGCTCCATTACCTCCTGATATTCACCTTCAAGGTCGGCATTACCTGAATACATATAATAGTAATACTGTTCCTTCTGGTTGTATTGATCCTGAAGTTCTGCCTCTTCTCTGGCAGCCGCAGTCATGTTAAATAAAACATCCGACAACTTGTTGTTAATCATTGCCTTTTGTTTGGTATACATCAATAAAGTTTCCTGTAAATTTGAAATAGCCATAATGCTCGCCTCTCTTCTCTTTACTTATTTGTATATATATAAAAATTTTTAAAAATACGTAATTTCACAACTTTACAGATTTGTTACATTTGTTTACAATTGCGTTAAGCTTAATATTATGCTAGAATTCGCATATAGGAGAGAGAAATGGATACAAAGCTTTTTACATTAGAAAATAATATTGAAGTATTTTATAAAAAAAACAAAAACACCCCGCGGACAGCACTTTGCATGAATATAAAAATTAATACGCCTGAATTAACTCCGGGTGTAGAAGGTTTAATGGCAAGACTGTTTATGCAGGGAACAACAAACCGCTCAGCAGAACAAATAGCAGAAGAATTAGATACATACGCAATTGAATTTTCTACAGATGCAAAGGTCGATTACATAAGACTAAAATTTGTCTGCTT
>CALUUU010000101.1 GCA_944324035.1 Candidatus Gastranaerophilales bacterium | reverse complement strand
TTCTTTTCCTTTGCCTCGCAACCAAAGGAAAAGAAATGAACATAAATGATACTTTTGCATTAAAATGATACCGATAAGATAAATTATGTAACTAATTGCTTGACATGTACAAGGTTTAAGTATCTGGAAATTTGCTATATAAGTTCCAAAATTAAAATAGTTTTTTGAATTTTGTTTATTTGATATATAATTAAACCGTATTGAAAAAGAAAGGGCAAATTTTATGAGTCAAGTAATAGTTTCAGGTATGAGGCCGACAGGAAAGTTACATTTAGGTCATTATTTAGGCGTAATTCAGAACTGGGTTGAATTACAGCATAAATACAACAGTTACTTTTTTGTTGCTGACTGGCATGCCCTTACTACCAAATACGATAAAACAGAAGAGCTGAAAAATGACGTTTTAAATGTTGTTATGGATTGGCTTGCTTCCGGGATTGACCCGAATAAATCTACAATTTATGTTCAGTCGCATATTCCTGAAATTGCGGAATTAAATGTTTATCTGGGTATGGTTACCCCGCAAAACTGGGTTGAACGTGATCCGACCTTAAAAGATATGGCAAAAATTTTGCGCACAAAAGAAGGTACAAATTCCCAAATCAGTTACGGGTTAATGGGGTATCCGGTATTGATGAGCGCTGATATTATGATGATGAACGCTGATGCAGTTCCTGTCGGTGTTGATCAGGTTGCACATATTGAAATTACCCGTGATATCGCAAGAAGATTTAATAATATTTATAATACGGATTTCTTCAAGGAACCGCAGCCGATTTTAAACCATTGTTCTTTAATTTGCGGGCTTGACGGAAATAAAATGGGAAAATCTTTCCATAATGATATTAAAATTTCCGATACAGCAGAAGAAACAGCCAAAAAAGTTATGACGGCAATCACTGACAGAAGCCGTATGAGAAAAACTGACTTAGGACACCCTGATGAATGCGAAGTAGCATTCAAATATTGGAAAATATTCGGCTCAGAAGAACAAATCGCAAAAGTCCGCGGGGAATGTGAAAAAGGTGAACGCGGCTGTGCAGACTGCAAACGCGAGCTTGGGGCTGTTATAAATGAGAGATTAGCAGAAATACGGGAAAAAAGAACTTATTACGAAAATCACATTGATGAAGTAAAAGATATTCTCTCGGAAGGGGATAAAAAAGCCCGTGTTCGAGCAGGAGAAGTTCTCTCACAGGTTCGCTCAATTGTAAAAATGTATTAATAATATTTCCGCTAAATAAATGATTTTTAAATTTTACCTGTTTGTTATTATAGTAACGGGTAAGCCTATTGGGATTATTCACTTTCTCCAACAAACTAAAAATTTCGTGAAGTTGAAAGGGGGTGGTTCCAATGCGGGCTAGTATAACAGAAAAAGCGCTAATCCTTATCCTATTGATAATTTTAGCGCTTAAACTATTCTAGTACTAACGAAGGGCTTTTAATGAGAGGACTGCAATCCTCTCGCCCTTTTATAAACATTATAATATATTTTGAGATTTTTTCAAGCCCATGGAAATTCACTACTCAAGCAGCTCTTCCAATAATTCGGCATTTCTGTTTGCTGTAGTTGACTGACGGATTTTTTGTTTGTAAATGTAAGTTCGTAATGCCTCACGAATAAGTTCGCTGCGTGAACGGTTTTCACCTTCAGCTACATTGTCAATCATGTTTAAAAATTCTTCGGGCATTGAAATAAGTACTCTCGCCATATATAGTCTCCTTTTCGCTATTAATAAATTGCTCTGTATATATATAAAAACAATTAGATATAAAAAAGTGTCTAAAAATATCTACTAAATATATACTAATTTTTAAAACCTTTGTATAGTCTGGGTTTTAGGGATAAAGTCGTCTTTACATTTCTTTACAGTTTAGATTTAAGTATGTATTATATCACTGCTCACCTCTTTACTTTAAGGTTGTTTTAATATAATATTAATAAATAAAAAAGGACATCTTATGGAAAATAATTTGAAATATAAACGTGTACTGATAAAAATCAGCGGAGAAGCTCTTTTAGGGGAACAACAGTTTGGGATTGATCAAAAGCCTGTACAAAAGATTGCTCTTGAATTAAAAAAAGCAGTTAATTTAGGTGCGCAGGTTGCGGTTGTTGTCGGCGGCGGGAATATTTTCCGCGGGATGAAAAACAGTGCAAAACTCGGGATGGATCAGGCAAGCGGAGATTACGTGGGAATGCTCGCAACCGTTATGAATGCGATTGCATTACAAAGCGCGCTAAATCAGATTGATGTTCCATGCCGTGTGCAGAGTGCTCTTGCCATTAATCAGGTCGCTGAACCTTATATACGCTACCGTGCAATCAGACACTTGGAAAAAGGAAGGGTAGTTATCTTTGCTGCCGGAACCGGAAATCCTTTCTTTACTACAGATACAGCAGCCGCTTTAAGAGCTTCTGAAATTAATGCGGAAGCAATGCTTATGGCAAAAAACGGTGTTGACGGAGTTTATACGGATGATCCGAAAATTAATCCGGATGCTAAAAAAATTGAGAAGATGGCTTATGACGATATTATTAAAAACGAATTGAAAGTAATGGATACATCAGCTTGTGCATTATGTAAACAGAATAATATTCCGATTATTGTGTTTGATTTTGATGCTGAAGACGGCATTACAAAAATATTAAATTCTGAAAAGATTGGAACATACATTAGTTAATATAAGGAAAGAGGTTAAAATGTCTGAACTTTCAAGTGAAGCTTTAGAAGAATTATTTTTATTCGGCGAAGAGAAAATGGAAAAAGCTATTAATCAGCTTAAGCGCGAATTTGGGTCTATCCGTTCGGGACGTGCAAATCCTATGATATTAGATAAGGTTATTGTAGAATACTACGGTGCTCCTACACCTTTGAGGCAGATGGCTCAGGTAAATGTTCAGGAAGGGACAACTCTTGTTATAACCCCTTATGATAAATCTATTCTTAAAGAAATTGAAAAAGCTATTATCAAAGCTGAAATAGGGATTACGCCAAACAGTGACGGCATCTGCATACGTCTTGCTTTTCCGCCTTTAACAGAAGAAAGAAGAAAAGAAATTGTTAAAGATGTTAAAAAAATCGGAGAAGAAGCTAAAGTTGCAGTTAGAAACATCCGCCGCGATATGACTGATGATTTAAAGAAAATCGAAAAAGAACACAAACTGCCTGAAGATAGTGTAAAAGACAATCAGGATAAAATTCAAAAACAAACTGATAAGTATACCGGTATTGTTGACAGCTTGGTTTCTGAAAAAGAAAAAGAGGTTATGACTGTATAATGGATGAAGAGAAAAAGGGCTTAAATAAAAACGCAACAAGAATGCTCACCGGGTTTATACTCGGAACAATTGTTATGACCTGTATTATATATGGGAAGATAGCAATGCTTGCAATGGTTTTAACAATTATTTTCCTTGCAACAAAAGAGTATGTGAAAATTCTTGAGCACAAAGGGTTTTTCCCAAGTTTTAAAGTAATGATTCTTGCAGAAATTCTTTTGGCCTGGGTGGCCTATTTCCAGCGTTTTGATATGGCAGCCCTTGTTCTGTCCTTATGTTCAATAGGTTCTTTCATGTGGGTGTTATTCCGCGGTAGGCAGCCTTATATTGCAAATGTTGCAACAACACTTTTGGGTATCGTATACTGCGGATGGTTTCCGCTTCACTTGTTATTTCTGCGCAACATGCATTGCGAAAGATTTGACAGCGGGCTTGGATTTGTTGTTTTAATGTTTACGGCAATTCTTTTGACAGATATAGGCTGTTATTATGTCGGAACCAAGTTTGGCAAGCATAAATTAGCCCCCGTAATAAGCCCGAATAAAACGATTGAAGGTTCTGCAGGCGGTATAATTTTTGCAATTATAGGGGCTGTTATTGTTGGAGCGTGTTTCCAGCTTGAATGGTATTTATCTGTTTTAGCAGGGCTGCTTTGTACAATATTTGCCCAAATCGGAGATTTGTCAGAATCTTTGATTAAACGTGATGCAGGAGTAAAAGATTCCGGTCATTCTCTGCCTGGTCACGGCGGTTTTCTGGATAGAGCCGATAGTTTTATTTTTACAATTCCTTTGATGTATTATTTCTGTTATTATTTTATTTTTTCAAATAATATGCTGACAGATATTATTCAATTTTTCAGAGGTTTGTTTTAATGCTTGAAGAAACTCTTTCCGCTATCGAAAAAATATTCGGAATAAAGACTGAAACCGGAGAATATTATATTCATGCACTTACGCATTCTTCTTATACTAAGGACAATTCACTGCCGTATAACGAATGCTATGAACGGCTTGAATTTTTAGGTGATGCGGTTTTAAAGTTAATTGTTTCGACTATCTTATTTAATATGTACCCGGATTATCCGGAAGGCGAGATGTCAAAAATCCGCTCGGTTATTGTGTCGGATAATACATTGGCTCAAATTGTCGATGAAACGGGAATAGGACAATATATAATTGCAAGTAAGCACGACACCAAACAGGGTGTAACTAAAATGGAATCTGTCAGGGCTTGCGCATTTGAAGCTCTTTTAGGGGCTTATTATCTGGATGGCAAATTTTCCGGGCTTATGGAATTTTTGGGAAAAATTCTCCTTCCGTATATAAAAGATGTTGAGAACAATTTTGCAAAGTTCAATGCAAAAGCTATTCTGCAGGAATATACCCAGGGGCTTACAAAAGAAATTCCGGTCTATAAGCTTATAGGTTCAAAAGGGCCGGATCATAACAAAACATTTGAAGTCGAGGTTTTGTATAAAAATGAAGTTATAGCGTTTGGAGAGGGCAAAACCAAAAAAGATGCGGAACAAAAAGCGGCATACGCGGCCTGTATAAAGCTGGGAGCAATAAAAGATGAGTAATGTTATTGTTTCGCCTTCTATACTGTCAGCAGATTTTGCAAATCTTGAACGAGATATAAAACGCGTTGAACAAGCCGGAGCAGACTGGCTTCATATTGATGTTATGGACGGGCACTTTGTTCCGAATATTACAATAGGGGTTCCTGTTACGGCATCTATAAAAAGAATTACGGAACTTCCGCTGGATGTACATTTAATGATTGAAAATCCTGAAAAATATGTAGAACCGTTTGTAAACGCCGGTGCAGATATTTTAACGTTTCATTATGAGGCTGTTTTGCCTGATAAAGTTCAACAGTTGATAGAATACATCAAATCTTTCGGGATTAAAGCAGGAATGTCGATTAAACCAAAGACTCAGGTTGAAGAAATTGCAAAATATCTTTCTATGCCGGATATGCTTCTTATTATGACTGTAGAACCGGGTTTTGGCGGACAAAAATTTATGCCTGATTGTGCTGAAAAGATTAAATCTGTACGGGAAATAGCTCCGGATATTATAATCCAGGTTGACGGCGGTATTAACGCTGAAACCGGGAAAATCTGCAAAAATTTTGGCGCAAATTCCCTTGTTGCAGGTAATTATATTTATAAATCCACAGATATCAGCCGGGCAATAAAATTTTTAAAAGATTAAATAAATAATTATAAAACGCTGTTTGGGTGCACCGGGTTTTTGGATATTTCTCACAGGATTTTGCTTTACATTATTTAACTTATTTACACCAAAGGTTTATAGTTGTATTATTATATTAGAGTGAGATTATAAATATATATTTTTCCGGAGGAAAATTGACACAGAAATTTTATGTAAAAGGAGGAACCCCGTTAAGAGGTGAAGTCGAAATAGGCGGAGCAAAAAACTCTGTATTAAAGCTTATGGCTGCTGCAATTTTAGCGAAAGGGGCAACAAAAATATATAATGTGCCTGATTTGACCGATGTAGAGGTTATGTTAAGTGTTATTGAAGGTCTGGGTGCAAAAACTGTTTACGATAAACAAGAGAAATCAATTGTAATTGATGCAAAAGAATTGACAAGTATTACCGCAAAATATGAACTGGTAAGCAAAATGAGAGCGTCTTTTATTATTCTCGGTGCTTTGATGTCAAGATGCAGAGAAGCTATCGTGGCACTTCCGGGAGGCTGTGCTATCGGTGAAAGACGTGTTGACTTCCATATTAAAGGTTTGGAAGCGCTTGGAGCAAAAATAAAAATTGAAAACGGTTATGTCCATGCAAAAGCTTCAAAACTTGTCGGAACTGATATATATTTGGATGTTCCGTCTGTCGGCGCAACTGAAAATTTGATGCTTGCTGCAACTTTGGCTCAGGGTTCAACAAGAATTCAAAATGCTGCCCAGGAACCTGAAATTGTCGATTTGGCAAACTTCTTGAATGCTCTGGGAGCGGATGTAAACGGTGCCGGGACTTCTGAAATTGTGATTAATGGTGTAACAGCAGATAAACTTCATCCGATTGAATATACTACTATTCCGGATAGAATTGAAGCCGGAACTTATATGTCCGCTATAATTGCAACTCGCGGTAAAGGTATTATTAAAAATGTGTTCCCTGCGCATTTGACTTTCTTTACGGATAAGTTGTTAAAAATGGGTGCAAATATCAAGCTTCTTGAACCGAATGTTTTAGAAGTAAGCTGTAAAAACAGATTGAATTCAATTAATTTTGTAACCCAGCCTTATCCGGGATTCCCTACGGATTTGCAATCTATGGCGATGGCTTTGTTATCAACGGCAAACGGTGTAGGAATAATTACGGAAAGCCTTTATGAAAACAGATTTATGCAGGTTCCGGAACTTCGCAGAATGGGAGCAGATATTCACCAGGACAGAAACCATGCTATTGTAAAAGGCGTGAAAAAGCTTACAGGTGCGGGTGTTGCCGCAAGCGATTTGAGGGCAGGTGCTTCTCTTGTTGTTGCAGCTTTGATGGCCGAAGGAAATTCTGTAATCGAAAATCTACATCATATAGATAGAGGATACGAAAAGTTTGAATCTAAGTTAAGATTGTTAGGAGGCAAGATTGAAAGAAGGGATGATGAAATAATTTCTCCCGGCAATCTAACGGAGGGTAAACATAATGAGTCCTACATATAAACGTTGGTACGATCACGATCCGTTGCTCTTAGAAGTTATCGAATTGCTCAGAAATTACCAGAACGAATTACATGCTCAGGCAGAAATATTTTTAAAGAAAATTGAGGAAAAGGTTTCAAAAGAAACTGTCGATAAGTTCTATGCAATGGTTAAACCTGTGAACGCTAACAATCGTTGGTATGATAAGGATCCTGTAATTTCCAGAACAGTAGAAATTTTGCGTATTGTTCCCCCGGAAGCACAGAAAATTTGCGCCCAGAATTTCATAAGAACATTGAAAGAGATGGGTATTGAGTATGAAAGTCCTAACGGTAACGGTTAATTAAGGAAACTTTGGTCAAGTATTAAAAAAGACTCTGTAATTTTTACAGAGTCTTTTTTAGGGACTTATATAGCAAATTCCACTAAAATTTTCAAAACTGCGTAATACTTACAAAATTGCGTTATTGCGAGCGATAGCGAAGCAATCCAGGACTAACTTACATAACCCATGTTATCTGCCTCTATCGAGCACATACATAGGTTATGTAAATTTATTGTTCACTTTTTCTTTTTTCTTCGCAATAAAAAAGAAAAAGTGAACCGAAAAAGAAAAACACGCAATAGCTTCTGCGCTGCCTACGGCATCGCTTTGACCGAATGGACGTTTATTCCGTTTGCGTCGCAAACGAAATCTTTTAGCGCTGCTAAGGACAACGCAGCGCTTTAACTCCTTCCCCTACTTGGGGAAGGTTGGGATGGGGAGTTTTTTAATATAAGATTCTTCGGGCTAAAGCCCTCAGAAT
>CALUUU010000100.1 GCA_944324035.1 Candidatus Gastranaerophilales bacterium | reverse complement strand
GAGTATCGTTTTGGAGAGGAAGAACCCGCAAGTTGGAGCCGGACGTTACTCCGGCGACAACCCGAATAATCCGAGGCGCAGCGTTGAAGCAATCCAGGAAATAAACTTTTGAAAAAAGCAGTCAAACAAGTTCAGAATGGCAATAATTTTATTAGTATGGTGTAAACTTGTATAAAAATCCCAAAAGTTAAACTTTGACAAATTTAATTAATCTATAATATTATAAATCATGTTGTATTTTTGAGGTGATATGTGGAAAAGATTAAAAATATCGAGTTTTTAAGGTTTGTCTTTATAATGATTATTGTCTGGTCGCATTTGCGTTTTGGCGTGTTTGATATGGATAAGCTTGATGTTTATAAAGAATTTATTGTAAATTCCGGCTGGGCTTGGATTATTTGTGATTACTTTTTTATACTATCGGGATTTTTTCTGTTTTTAAAAACAGACTTTACAACGAGTTTTGGAAAATTTGCAGCTAAAAAGTTTTTCAGATTCATGCCTGTCATATATTTTGTTTTACTTTTATTATGGGGTGTATCTTTCTTCACTCCCATAGGTTATGCAAAGTATGACAATTTATTTCTTATATTGAATATCCATTGTACGGGCTTAACTTTTCATGGCGGTGGAATAGGGTCGGTTTGGTTTGTTTCATCTTTATTTTGGGCATTATGTTTTTATTTTTATTTATATAAGATTATTGATAAAAGATTTTTTAATTTAATAACGGCTTGTCTTATTTTCTTTTGTTACGGAATATATCTGCATGCCGATCTTGAGCATTACCAAAATTTTGCAAATCTTTTTAATATAGGTTTTTGCAGGGCTTTTGGAGGTATCGGAATCGGATATTTTTTATCAGAATTGTATAAGAATAATATTGAGCGTATAAAACCGAAAAATTTAAACTTCTTGCAAAAAATTTGTATGACTTTTGCGGAATGTTATTTATTTTTATTTTTAATCCGTTATTTAGTCTTAGGCAGAATGCATTATGATAACTTTTTGATAATGATTCCTCCTTTTATTGGATTATTTATTTTATTCGTTATCAAGAAAGGTTATTTTTCAAAATTAGCTGATAATAATTTATCAGTTTTTTTCGGTAAATTTACTTATTCTATTCTTGTTTCCCATCAACTGATAAAAGATTTATGGGTTTGTTTTGTCTGTCAAAAGTATCCAAATTGGGTATTAAATCATCCTTACATAAATCTTGAGATTCTTTTATTATTAATAATTTTATTTAGCATGTTAATATACTATTTTGTTGAAAAACCTTCATATAAATATCTTAAAACAAAATTCGGATTATAGAATATTTTATGATATAATTCTGTCAGGGATAGTATTATGGCAGTCAAAGAATGGATTGTAAAGAAAAACGATTGTACTGATAAGTCTTTGATAAAAAGGCTTCTGTTTTCGCGCGGAATTAAAACCGATGAAGATATCAATGAATTTTTAAATCCTTTAGAAGTAAAGCTGACTCATCCAAAAGTTTTCTTAGATATGGAAAAAGCTGTTGAGCGGATTTCTTCAGCAATTTCTAATAATGAAAAAATTGTGATTTACGGCGATTTTGATGCGGACGGTGTTACTTCTACTTCTCTTTTATATAAGACTTTGACCTTTTTAGGCGCGAATGTAAGTTATTTTATTCCTGACAGGGAAAAGGAAGGGCATGGTTTTGATACAAAAGCTCTTGTAAAACTTATGACAACTTTAAGGCCTAAGCTTATTATTTCTGTTGATTGCGGTATAAGTGATGTTGAGCCGGTTAATTTTATAAAGAGCTTTAAGATTGATGTAATTATTACAGACCACCACGAGGCTCCTGATATTTTGCCGGATGCGTTTGCAATAATTAACCCTAAAGCCCCGAATGCATTAGATGAATATTTATCTGCAAGGCAGATTAACTCTCTGGCTTCTCTTGCAGGGGTAGGGGTTGCGTTTAAGCTTGCGCAGGCTCTTCTTGAAAAATATAACCGGATGGAATTTATTCCGGAAATTCTTCCGTTTGTAGCAGTCGGAACAGTTGCCGATGTTGTTCCTTTAATAGGAGAAAACAGATATTTTGTTACAAAAGGGATTGAGCTGATAAAAAGCGGCAGGCATTACGGGTTGAAAAGACTTTTGGAAGCGGCAGGGTGTAGTGTAGAAAAAGGTCTTACATCTGAAACCATTGCATTTGTTGTTGCTCCGCGTATCAATGCCTCAGGCAGACTGGATACTGTAGAAGAAGCCATAAAGCTTCTAATTTCGGATAACCATCAGGAAATAGAGATGGCTATTGTGAATTTAAATGAATTTAACAAAGTCCGCCAGACACTCTGTCAGGAAGTTTTTGCCCAGGCTGATGAGATGGTTCAAAGAGAGGGAAATAGAAATCCCGCAATTATTCTTTTTAATTCCAAATGGCATGTCGGGATTATCGGAATTGTTGCCTCAAAGCTTGTTGAAAAATATTATAAGCCTGTATTTTTAATGACTTATTCAGAGGAAACAAAACAGATAAAGTGTTCTGCTAGAAGTATTGAAGGCGTTCATCTTTACGAAGTAATAAGTGCAATAGGAGATATGCTTGACGGTTTTGGCGGGCACTCTCTTGCAGCAGGTTTATCTTTCTCCCCTGAAAAAACTCCTTTTAAAAGTGTCAAAGAGCAGTTGAACAGAATTGTGAAGGAAGTTACAAACGGGAAAGTCCTAAAACCCTTTATAAATATTGATTTAGTGCTTGAGCCGGATGATATCAGTGTAAATCTTGTGGAGGAACTTTCCAAGCTGGAGCCGTACGGAGCTTCTAATCCAAGTCCAGTTTTTGAATTAAATAATTGTACCATTTTACAGAAAAAATTAATGGGCGATAATAAAAATCATCTGCGCCTTGTAGTTCAGGCAGGAGATAAGAATTTTACCTGCGTACGCTGGCAGGACGGTGATATATCTTTAAATACCGGGGATAACCTGGATATAGCATTTCATCCGCGCATTAATGAATTTCAGGGACAGGTAAGTGTCCAGCTTATAATAGATGATATACATTCTCCAAATTTAAAAGAAGAAAGTGTTCCGGTATCCGGCGGAATTAAATTATATGATCACCGTCAAAAAACAGATATTCTTCCGCTTGTTGAAGATTACGTCAAAGGTTCAAAACTTAATATAAAAGTATTTGCTGAAAATAAGCAGATATGCGATACCCTTTCTCATTATAAAACTTTATACGGCCGTATTGTTACGAGAGAGAGTATAGAGCACTGCGACTCTTTAATGTTTTTTGATTATCCGGCAGACAGAGAAGCTTTTGAAAGTGTTATCCGTGCTGCTTCTCCGGATAGTATTCATTTTATGAACTATAATATCAAATATTTTGATGATAAAGAGTTTTTGAAAACAATAAGCGGTATGTTAAAGTTTGCCTGTCATAATAATGGAGGGAAGGTGGAACTTTTAAGATGTGCGAGTTTTTTAGGCAAGTCTGTTCAGTTGGTGCGTGCATTCTTTGATTTGCTTGAAAAATGTTCTGTCATTTCTGTAACTGAAAGAAATGAGAAATTCTATACTGTAAAAATGTGTGAAATTGCAGATATGACTACAGTTTTACACAATCCGGAATATGGTGAAATATTAAATATGGCAGAGGAGTGTGAACTTTTCCAAAAATCTTTATTAGAAGACGATATTTCAGATATTGACAATTCTTTGAGCGTGATATTATAATGATGTTGAAGTGATAGGAGAGCTTATGCAGAAGAGAAAAAATATTAGATTGATTATTTTATCAATTTTGGCGGTATTATCGGCGTTATTGTATTTTGCGGTTGCAAACCCTATGTCGCCTATTGCAAATGTTTGCGAAGATGTTGAGTATGCAAATGAACAGTATGCTAATAAAAACATCAAGAAACGAAATAAGTTTATCGTATTAAGGAATAAACATTGTAAAGTACTATTATCTGAAAGAAAAAATGCAAAAGGTATATATGACAGGCTTGAAAATTGTTCAATACTGGATTATGCCGTAGATGCATCTGACAGATATATTGATTTGGTAAAATCCAAACATCCGTCTGCTGTTCAAAATAATATCAAATTTTTTGAAGAAAATCTCGATAATTTTAATTACTGTCCGCAGTATGGTGATGTTGCCAAAAAGTTTAAAAAGCTGAGCGAAGCTTATAATAAATAAGTTTAAAAAGCCGGGTTTAACACCCGGCTTTTTTTATAACTTCTACTGTTTTGTATAATTCGCTTGAGTGCGAAGATTTTACCATTATGTAATCGTTATCATCAAGTAAGTCTGTAATATTTTGGTTTAATTCATCTACTGTTTGAAAATATATGGTATTAAACTCTTCTTTGATTTCGTCATAAAGATTTTTTATATCATTTCCGCAAAGAATAACTTTTTTAGGTTGTATTTCTCTAACAGGAGTTGAAATTTCCTTATGGTAAAGTGGAGAATTCGGCCCGCATTGAGCCATATCTCCTAGTATAAGTATTTTATTTTTATCTTTATATAATTTACCAAAGCCCTCGATTGCAGCTTTCATTGACAGAGGATTTGCATTATAAGATTCGTCAATCAGAGTAATACATTTTTCTCCAAGTTTGAGAGTTTCGGAAGCTCCGCGGCCTTCTATCAACGAGAACTTTTTCAAAGTGTTTAATGCCTCTTCTATAGGTATATTTTCTTCTATTGCAATAGCAAGTGCTGCAGCCATATCTAACAGAATGTGTTTGGCTATTGGTTGAGTATCAAGTTTGTACGTTTTCCCGTTAATTATAAATTCGTTTGCGTCTGAAGAAATTATCCTGATATTAGAGTCATTGCTTTCGCCAAAGGTAATAATTTTTAGATTTTTATATTCAGCGGCATTTTTAAGAATGTCGAAATATGCTGCCTCTTTAAATATTATTGCGCAGTCGCCTTCCTGCATATTATTAAAAATTTTACTTTTTGTTTCTGCAATATCTTCTAAAGTCATTCCCTGCGCCAAGTGTACAGGTGCAATATTTGTTATAATTGCATAGTTTGGTTTTGTTATTGCTGCATTTCTAGCCATTCCGCCGCCAAGCGATGTTTCTACAACCCAATAGTCAGCATCAATATCAAAACAAGTCATATTCCAGGCAATTCCCCAGGTTGTGTTTGCCTTATTGAGGTTTGCTGAAACTTTATGCTTGTCAGAAAGAATATTGTATAACAACTGGGTTGTTGTTGTTTTCCCGGAGCTGCCGGTGACTGCACAAACTTTGCCGCTGAAAGATTTCCTGATATAGCGCGCGCAGTCTGTTATTGCAAAATTTGAACCGGTTTTTATTTCAATAATAGGTTTGTTGTATTTGAAAAACTCTGTCGAATCCGTGCAGAGTATAGCTGCGGTTTTATCTAATATTTTTGTAAGATAATTAGTTGTAACGCCTTTGTCTTCTCCTTTGCGTCTGGCAAGCACAATTGACCGCTCCGGGATATTCTCGTGCCAGATAACAAGTCCGTTTGCAGACCAGTTTGGGGGAAAGTTATATAATTTAGCTTCCGGAAGCGCCTCTTTTATCTTCTCTTCATTCCAAAAATCCATATTTGGAGTTTATCATATATTCTATATTGTTGCAATATTTACAATTAATATTTAATCAGATAATTTTCAATTCCGTCAGCAATAGCTTTAGCTGTTTTCTTTTGAAATTCTTTATCTATAAGTCTTGCGTTATCCGAAGGATTGATTAGGTATCCTGTTTCAATAAGTATACTCAGAGCATTTGTATTTCTTACAACTGCAAAGCTTTGCTGCCTTATTCCACGGTTATTTACTCCGAGTTCATTTACCATTGCATTCATAATCCAGTCAGCAAGCGGTTTTGATTGATTGTAATAGTAATAAATCTCTGTTCCCGAATGTTTTATAGGATCTTTGCTGTCAGGAATGGAATTCCCGTGAATACTTATAAATATCATAGTATTTTCATCATTTGCAAAATCTACGCGTTCTTTTAAACCTATATCTGAATCTCCGTTTCTTGTCATAGAAACAGAGGCTCCGCGGCTTTTAAGCTCATATTCAAGTTGTTTTGCAAAATCAAGATTTATGTTTTTTTCTAAATCACCAAGGCATCCGACAGCACCGGCTTCATTTCCGCCATGACCAGGATCGATTGTTATTTTTATGTTTTTGAACGGTTCGTTTTTGTCTGGTAATATAGGTTTTCGGATTTTTACTATAAAATCCGTTCCTGAAAAATTTGCACTGTATCCGAGAAGTTTTTTCCCGCCAAGGGATTCCTGGATGGGAAATTCCATAACGTAAGTATTATCCGGCTGATTTTCCACATTGTACAATTTTATAAGGAACGGATTGGAGTCAACGAGTTCCCAAGGCGTTTTACGGTTCAGATGGAATACAAATATGAAAAATTCATCTGTATCTATATAATCATGTCCTTTTAATTCGGCAAGCGACGACCCGCTTTCATCAAGTTTGATATTTTGTTTTGCTACCCAGCCTTCTTTAACCGCCCCAAGAATTACACGGTAAAAGTTTCCCTTTTCTCCGTCTATTACAAGGGGAATACCCTTTTGCAAGTGTGCAATACGATTTATCCCGCCATCAATCGGAGTAGATCTTAACGGAGTGTTGTCAGATGTGACTTCACCATATTTCATATCATCATATTCTTTTAACGGCGGCTGTGTCCATTTAAATGTTTTGGGCTGCGGGCGTGTAATTGTGTATGTCAGCGTTTCTTTGCCAGATTTTATTACAAACGTATTTTTCCCTGTGACGAGTTGTACGCTTTGTGCAAACCCGCCTGAAGAATGTACCGGAACTTTAGTGCCGTTTATTGTAAGTTCTTTTTTTGTATCGGCAGAACCTGCAAAAAATGTAGATGCTGAATTTATGGTCACGTCATTACTTTTGGGATATATAATATCCAGGGCAAATGAAGTTTGTCCGATTAACAGAAATAAAATTAATAAAAATATCTTTTTCATAATAAAATTATATCAGACTAAGTTTTATAAAAAAAATCGTAAACATTCGTTAATATTTTAGGCTTTCGTTAATCCCTTATGCTAAGATTTATATTACGGGAGAGGACAGGGTGTCAGACAGACGAAACAATACATCGCGTGCTGAACGAAAAAGCAATAAAAGATTTGACAGCGTTATAAGCTGGCTGTATGTACTGTTTATTTTATTTGCGGCAGCGCTTATTATCCATTTGTTTTTCATTCAGGTAATAGATGTAAAAAAATATAAGGTAAAGGCCAAAAAGCAGCGTGCAAGCCAGAATTTTGCAGTACGCGGCGATATATATGACAGAAATGGTATAAAGCTTGCTACGGATGATGTTTTTTATAATATTTTTGCAAGGCGGGCTGATTACGATGAGGATGAATCGTCCCCTGAAATCATAGCGAAAAAACTTGCTCCGATTTTAAAAATATCTAAAGAAGATTTGTTGAAAAAGCTTAACAGTCCGGAGCAGATTATTGCAGTCAAAAAAGATGTTGACAGAAATACCGCAAAACAGGTTGCACAATTGCATCTTAGAGCTATAAGCCTTGATAAAAAGAATACGAGAGTTTATCCTCAAGGTACGCTTGCGGCTCATGTTCTGGGTTATTATAATTTCGATGCCGATATTGCAAACGGAATAGAGTACGCAGCAAAAGATAAGCTTGAACATATAGAAAATACCGTAAAATATCAACGTACCCAAAAGGGTAAAATTATATATGATTTTTCAACTGATCCTGTAGCAACCGCAAAAAATCCAAAAGGACAGGATGTTACGTTAACCATAGATGC
>CALUUU010000099.1 GCA_944324035.1 Candidatus Gastranaerophilales bacterium | reverse complement strand
TTCCTTTTCTTTTTTATGTTTCCGTCTGAACACATTTGAAGGTATTTTATGGATTGCTTCAACGCAAAGTATCGGATTATAACATCATTACAACTGAGTGCAGATTTGCTCATTGTAATTTCTGCAGACAGTATAATCCAAATATATATTATTCAATTTCATCTGCGTTTGAAATAATAGTTTTTTGGAATGTTTCATTAAGAGCTTCTATGGAAGTTTTTCCTTTTTTAAGAAGATTATCAATTTTTAGGGAAGAAACCAGCCAGGTATCCATCAATGACGAATATGCCGCGTGAATTCTGTCTTTTCCTATTTTTAACTCTGAATACGGAATATACATCTCTTTAAGAAATTCAGAAAATTTGTTATAGATATCCTGGCTTTTTTTAGTTAATTTTGAACCGATAAGAATTCCTTGTAAGTCAGGATTTCCCAGTTTGATATTTTGGGCTATGAACTGTTTTACAAAATAAAAGTTATGATTTGATGAATTATCCGGAGTAAGATGGAGCATTAATACGTTTTGTCCGTCAGTTATTCCACACACGGTGCAGTCGCAGATATTTGTTGTATAAGCCTTTGATGCTTTTACTGACTGGTCAACCGTCCAGGGAAAGTCTACCGCGTTTTTATCTCCTATTCTTGCTGCCGTATCCCAAAATTGTTTCAGAGGAACAGGTTTAATCTTTGAGGTAAATGAAATTTCTGTCATACAAAAAAGCCTTTCTTGCAAATTGAAAGGCTCTGAATATAAAAAATTGCGTTTTGTGTAAAGTTTTTATACGATAGTTCCAAACAAATCGTATTCATCTGCGTTGTCAATCAGAACTTGCTCTATATCCCCGGGAACAACGGGCTTTTCTGATTTTGCGTAAACAAGTCCGTCAATTTCCGGAGCATCGTGTTCGGAGCGCATAATTATAACCCCGTCATCCGTGAAGCTTTCAACCATACAAGGGATTGTTTTTCCAATGTAAGTTTGGTTAATTTCGTATGAAATTTGCTGCTGGAGCGACATAAGTTCTTTATAACGTTTGTGTTTGAGTTTTTTAGGAACCTGATTTTCCATGGAATAAGAGGTGGTATTTTTCTCTCTGGAGTATTCAAATACTCCCATCCTGTCAAATCTGGCAAATTTTACAAAATCGTATAGTTCCTCAAAATCAGCATCGGTTTCGCCAGGATATCCTACAATAAAGGCCGTTCGTATGGCAACCCCCGGAATTTTATCACGGAGCTTTTGTATAAGCTCTTTGTAATCGGAAACAGGCCTGCGCATTGCTTCAAGGATTTTTTTGCTGTAATGCTGCAGCGGAATATCAATGTATTTTGCAACTTTATCAAGTTTTGCTATAGCTTCTATTAATTCGTCGTTCATTTGGCTAGGGTATGCGTACATTATTCTTATCCAGCCAAGCCCCTCAATTTTATTAAGTTCTTCAAGGAGTTTTGCAAGTGACGGCTTTCCATACAAATCAATCCCGTAACTTGTTGTATCCTGTGCAATAAGATCAATTTCTGTTACGCCTTTTTGCACAAGTTCTTTTGCTTCTTCAACAATATTTTCAATAGTTCTGGAATGGTAAGCGCCGCGGAGCTGCGGAATAATACAATACCCGCAATGATAATTACAACCGTCGGCAATTTTGATATAAGAACTTGAACCCATCGTTATTTGCTGGCGGTGAATTGTTTCCGGATAAATATATTCAGGTTTTTCCGAAATTTTTGAGATGTATTCGTTATTTTGTTTGTTCAAAACATTTTCAACAATCGGCACTATATCTTTAAAATCAGTTGTGCCGACCAGCGCACATACTTCAGGAATAGCTTTTTTAAGTTCATCTTTATGTTTTTGAGGCAGGCAGCCCGTAACAATAACTTTTTTACCGCTTTCCACAAGCTGGAGAATTGATTGTACGGATTCTTTTTCAGCATCGTGTATAAATGAACAGGTATTAACAATAACGGCATCGGCATCATTTTCATCCAGGGTAATTTCGTATCCTTTTTCTGCCAAAAGTCCCAGCATTAATTCTGAATCGACAAGATTTTTGGCACAGCCGTGATTTATTAAAGCTATTTTTTTCATAAGTGACCTCTTTTGAAGTTATGGTAGCATAAATATTATGATTAAACTATACCCTTTTTGCTAGAGTAATATTAAAGATAAAAATATAGGAAAGACTATTCCTGCATGCCGAAAACTTGAACCTTACTAACTATATTCCAGCCTTATTCAAATTATATAATATTTTTATCTTTTGTCTTTTGTAGCAGTTCCGGTTTCAATACCTGCAATAGTCAAAGCTACAGGTACAAATTTTGAAATGATATCTCCTACAGGTGATTTATCCGCCATTAATGTTATTGCAAGACAAACATCGTCAAGATGAGGGGCAAAATCTGTAAGCCTTATGCCTCTATCCTGTTTTACACCATGGACTTTTTCATTAATTTTGTTTGACACTTTGTTGCCGGCAATAATCCCGACAGCAAGGCTTGAGCCGCTCACAACGGTAGGGCAGAGCACTCTTAAAATTTTATTGCCGTTTACGAATTTTGAAGCATTTTGTAATCCCAGGTGTTTCGTTTCTTTAGAGCTTAAATCTTCAAACTTTTTATATAATGCCGTCGGCCCTGCAACAAACATCAAAGGAATTGAGATATCTCCTATAAATTGGCTCACGGCTTCACTGCATTTTGCCGGGAAATTTTCTTTTTTATCAAAAAGGGCTCCGCCAAAAAGTCCTCCAAGAACAGAACCAATACCCATAGTTAAAATCTCAGGGGCTTTGAATTTCATAACTGTTTCATCCGGTCTGTTTTTATCCGTAATTTTAAATATTGCCCAATCTTTTACAGGGGTTTTGGCTATTCGCGAAGGAGAAAGAGAAAATCCCTGTCGTTTTGCAATTAGAGCAGTAGCTGCGGCAACTCCCAGAACTGAAGTTACGCCTGTTCCTATTTTTACTTTATTAGATTGCTCATTATTATGTTTTTTGTTTGTGAAATTTATATAATTATTTTGACTGTAATTTGTGATTGGTTGTATTGTCATTTTTCTAACCTTCATCTCCATTGTATCAAAAACAATAAATATAAAACATTGTCTTTTTCATAAATAAATTTAACAATTCTTAAAATTGATTTGTAACAAAATGTTTAAAAATAAACTTTGTGAGAGCAAAAAATTTTTTTGAGTAATTTTATATGAAGAGGAAATAGTGTAAAAAGAAGATATTATGTCTATTATTACTCCGGTTAGTGCATATAAACCATTAGCATCACACAGATTTATGAAGAGCCTGGCAACAAACGGCGGACTTGCCAGATTTATAATGCTGGAAGCATTTGTAGAAGCCGGAAGAACATATCAGGCATACAAACGCGGCGGGTTTGATGAAGGAAGAGAAAGAATAACCGAAGAATTTACCGCTGCGGTATTCTGGCTCGGCGGCGTAAAAGCTTTTAATGCAATTAATGACAAAATCGGACAATGGCTTTTAGGTTTGAGAACTCCAAACTTTGATTTAGGAGAGGATAAAGCAAGAAATCCGCTCAGCAATTTCTTGCATTCCGAAAAAAGCACAAAGACCGGTAAATTGTTTACAGAAAGCCAGATTGCCAAATTTAAGTCGGCAAAACTTATCACAAGTATTCTGCTTGCAAATGCTATGATAGGATTTGTCGTACCGAAGCTTAACCAGAGAATTACACGTTATTACCACAGAAATGATAATACAAACCCTCCTCAAACAGCCCAAAATCAAAAGCCGCAGGTACAACAGGCGCAGCAAGCAGCACAGGCTGAACAACAACAGCCGTCATCTTTGCCGTTTAATCCCACCCCTGTTAGCATGGATAAGTTTATTGCTGCTTCAAAGAACAAAGACAAAAATGTATCATTCGGGGCTTCTCCGTTATTGTCCCTGGCATTTAATCTTGAAAACAATACAACATGGCAGTTATTGTCAACTGATATCGGAACAACAACAGGCCGTACAATCAGCGCAAGAAACAACGATGAACGCCGCGAAATTTTATTCCGTGATTTGTCATCAATTTATTTCTACATGTTTAACATGCCAAATATTAATAACTGGCTGAACAGAATTGAACAAAATGGCAGAAAAACAAGAGTTGATTCTATAAATGCCGCATATACAAAGGATTTGATGGTTAACCTTGTAAATCAAAATTATAACGGCAAGATTTCCGCTGCAAATCTTAAGAAAGAAATGTTTGGCGAAGGAACTATAAGTATTCCACAGTCTGTAAAAGATGAATTCAAGAACGGATTTATGTCAATCGAAGCATTCAAAGAAAAAATTTCATCATTTGTACCGGCAGACAAAGTTAATGAATACAAAGAAATTGCTCAAAAAATGTCAGAATTACAGCCAAAAGTTGCAGGTGTCGGCAGAATTACTCTTGAGCAGGCTGAAAATGTATTCAAAGGCGGCTACCTTAACAATCCTGAATTCCTCAAGAACCTGTATGAACTTGCTTTTGGCAGAAACAAAAAGACCGGTGCAAACTTCCTCAATCCTTACAAGTTTATTTCCTACGATGACATCAAGGCTGTTGATGATGATGTTAAATATTTTGTACAAAAAATTATTGATAAAGCCGTAGAAGCTGGTAAAGAGATTACACCTGAGATGTTAGAAAAAGCTTCTAAGAAGAACTTTAGAATGAATGTTCTTAACTGGGGCAGCGGTTTTGCAATTTCTGCATTATTCTTATCAACGTTAATCCCGAAAATACAATACTGGATTACCAAAAAAGTAACAGGTTCAAACGCCTTCCCGGGAACAGAAGAGTACAGAAAACAACAGGCTGCACAAAATAAAACAGCCTAACTTAGATTTGCAATTTTTTCAATAACGGATATAAATAATTACAGGTATATATCTCGATAGATATAAATGGCTATGGCAAAAGACCGACAATAACCTATCATAAAAATTCAAACTTATAAAACACAAAAACAGCCTCCGGAAAATTTCCAAAGGCTGTTTTTTAAATGGTTAACAGATAATTAATCAAAAACGTAGCTGATGATTGATGCTTCTCTTGCGCGTTTGATAGCTTTTGCAATCATACGCTGATGAGCTGCACAGTTACCTGTAATTCTGCGAGGAATAATTTTTCCTGCTTCTGTCAGATATCTTTTCAGTTTTGCAGCGTCTTTGTAGTCGATAGATGTTACTTTATCCGCACAAAGACTGCAATTTTTACGTTTTTTCTTATCTGAACTGTCTTGTCTTGCCATTGTTTTTATTTGCCTTTCTAGCCTTTTAGTAATATACGTTTTATTTTTTGTTTTGTTTATTCAGGATTTCCGCGATAAAGTTTCTTGGTTTTTCCTGGTTTTTAGAGTTTTGTCTTACAAATGTATCAGCCTGCTGTGCATGTGTTTGATAAAATCTGTATTGTGACCGATACTGTGAGTTTGCTATTTTTTGAGTCATAGCTTTTGCTCTTTGAGCGTAAGCTACTGCAAATTTCGTTGCTGTCATATTCAATTGTCCTTATTTATATTTCGGGGTATACATTAAAACGGGATTTCGTCTTCGCCAATCAATTCATTTGAAAAGTCATCAGATTCAATCTTTACAATTTCTTCTGTTCCGAAGTTAGAACTACCTGAAGATACTGCGGATGAACCCTCACCCATTCTTTCAATTGAAGCTGCTTCGATTTCGAAGATTTTTCTTTCAGAACCGTCTTCTGCTTTAACAGAAGCTGTTTGCAGCCGTCCTTCCACAAGAACTCTGTCACCTTTTGATAGCGAAGATACAATTTCATCAAGAGTATTTCTTTTGGAAACTACTCTCAACAGCATTTCTTCACGTTCACCTATATTCAGGATAAAGGCGGAAACAGCCACGTTGTTTTGTGTAAACCGTTTTTCCGGCGCTCTGTATAATGTTCCTGTTACTACTGCTTTAGCTAATGACATTTTTCCCTTTCCTGCGGCAGTGCCGCTTATTTAATAATTAAACAGATGCTTTTTCAGAAGCTTCCATAAACATTGTTCTTAAAATGCTGTCATTTAGTCTTAATTGTCTTCTGAATTCAGCAACCTGATCTGCCGGAAGGCTAAGAATTGCAGAGAAGAAGAACCCATCTCTGAAGTTCTGGATATCATAAGCCAGTTTTTTTCTTCCGATTTTGTCAGTAGATTCAACTTTTCCGCCAAAATTTACAACATTTTCTTCAATTTTAGCGATTATTTTATCTACTTCTTCCGTATCCAAATTCGGTTTGAAGATAGTTAATAATTCATAATTTTTCATTTTTTATTTTCTCCTTTTATATTTTTATCGGCTATAAACCGATAATACCATGAAACAGGTTATAATTACAAGATATAATCTGCAACAAAACTGTATTCGGCAGGGCCCGTAAGAAAAATATTTTCATACGGATTGTCCTTAGAGCCTTGCCATTCAACAAATACCGCCCCGCCAAGCAGGTTTACTTTAACTTTACTTTCTGTTAAGTTATTTAAAATACACGCAACCTGGGAGGCACAGGCGCCGGTTCCGCACGCTAGAGTTATACCGCATCCGCGTTCATAAACGCGCATTTCAATTTCGTCTTTTGATAAAACTTTTACAAATTCCGTATTGGTTTTTTCAGGAAAATACGGATGTTTTTCAATGACAGGCCCGTATTTTAGTGCTAAATCCATAGGATTTTCATCAGTAAATATTACGCAATGCGGATTTCCCATAGAAACTGGAGTAATATCAAATGTTCTGTCCAATGCTTCGAGTTTTCTTTCGCCCTTAAAAGGAATTTTCTCCTCCTGAAGTACCGGAACTCCCATATCTACCCGCACAAATCCGTTGTCCAAAATTTCAGGCTTTATAACTCCGGCAAGCGTTTGCACTGAAAATTGTTTTTTATTCACAAGCCCTTTTTCATATGCATATTTTGCAAAGCAGCGCATTCCGTTTCCGCACATTTGAGCGGTGCTGCCGTCAGAATTATAGAAATACCAGCCGATATCAGTATCTTTTGTATCCATTTTCGGGATAATCATACCATCAGCCCCGACTCCGAAATTTCTGTTGCATATTTTTTTTGCAAGTTCATCCATCGGCATTCCTGATTTTTCATATTCAGGATAATCTATTATTACAAAATCATTTCCGCATCCCTGCATTTTAGTAATTTTCATTGTTTTCATAAGTTATTCTTCTCCAGTTCAAGTAATTCTTTTTTGAGCGTGAGTCCGCCTGCATACCCGGTAAGATTACCGTTTGAACCTATTACCCGGTGGCAGGGAACAACAATTGCAACAGGATTTTTGTTGTTTGCCAGCCCAACAGCACGCGAAGCTTTCGGATTTCCTGACATTTCGGCAAGCTGTTTGTATGATATTGTTTCCCCGTAAGGAATTTTAGACAAATTCAGCCAAACTCTTTTTTGAAAATCCGTGCCTTCAATTTTTACCGGCAAATCAAAGGATTTGCGTTTCCCCGCAAAATATTCGTCAAGCTGGCTTATAACTTTCTGCATAACAGGGTTTATTCCGATAACAGCATCTTCATCAGAAACCTTTTTTAACTTTAATTTTAAAAGACATGTGTCATCCGTTATGATTGAAAAGGTATAATTTTTGTAATTGTAATAGTGTTTATATTTCATAGAAAATATTTTAGCACAAACCAGTTTAAGGAGTCATATAACAAATTTCACTAATAACAGCTAAAATTGTCTCCACTAAAATAAATTCAGGATGACAGGTTATATTATTTCCCTGGATTGCTTCAACGCTATGCCTCGGATTATTCGGGTTGTCGCCGGAGTAACGTCCGGCTCCAACTTGCGGGTTCTTCCTCTCCAAAACGATACTC
>CALUUU010000098.1 GCA_944324035.1 Candidatus Gastranaerophilales bacterium | reverse complement strand
GGCGCCGTGTGAACGAAGTGAACCCAGCCCGTTAGATGGAGCCGGACGTTACTCCGGCGACATCCCGAATAATCCGAAGCAGCATTGAAGCAATCCGGGAAACGAATTTTTAAAAAAGTCACGAAAATCCGGTACTATCTGATAAAATTTGTCCAGATTTTGTCTTCACCCTGCGGATATTTAATTCCGGCGGTTTTGCCTGCTTCAATACAGTTCAAAAGCCAGGTCATATTATGACCGAGGTTTCTCATAATCTGCATTCCTTCAAGGTCTTGTTTTACTTCATCAGGAGTATTTCCATGTACCATATTCCAATAGTTTGAAGAAACAATCGGCATTTGATTTATTGTGAAGTGCTTCATTATAGGATCTAAAGAAGCGGTTGTGCCCGCTCTTCTTGCAGAAACGATGGCCGCAGCCGGTTTGAATTTTAGGTTTTCACCGGCAGAGTAAAACAGTCTGTCCATAAAACTTAGCAGTCTGCCGCTCGGATGAGCAAAGTATACAGGAGAGCCAAATACAAAACCTTGTGCATACTTTGCTTTTTGCGCAAACTCATTTACTTTATCTTCAATAATACATTTTTTTGCTTCATCCCTTCTGCATACACCGCATCCAGTGCAGTCCCGGATTGGTTCGGAGCCAAGGTGATATATTTCAGTTTCTATCATATGTTCATTAAGTGTTTTCTCAACCTCAGCAAGCGCTGTGTATGTGCAGCCGTTAGGTCGTGAACTTCCGTTAACTAACAATACTTTCATCTCAGGTAACCTCCTTTTTTATTTATTATAAATGACATAATAACATTTGTAAACTTTTTTAATTTTTACTGGCAATTTTTTCTATCTCATGCTTTTATATATAAAAAGAAAAATTCAAAGGCGGAAATATGGCAGGACTTATGATTAAAGATATGGCAGAAATGCCCGTAAAAAAGTCAAAACCTTCTCATAATAAGTTAAACTTGATTTACATTAAAAACAGACTGCATAGGATTTTTGAAAAAGAACTTGCATCGCCGAATTCTATTTTTATTAAGGTTAATGATAACGTGATAAATAAAATTGCCTCATTTATATCAGGTGATTTAAAAAGAGCGTGTTCTGTCGGGCTTGCCGGTGAAACCGCGAGCGGTAAGTCTACTATTGCTTTTGATATAATTACTAAAATTCAGGAATTTGCAGACAGTTATGCCCTGGATAATGTAATTACCCGTATTAATATTGACGATTATTATTATGACCGTTCGGAAATGGTTAAGGCAGCAGGAAGTTTTGCTAATTTTGCAAAAAATTATGATTTGGATGTTCCGGAGGCTCTTGAACTTGAGCTTATGAAAGAGCATATGACAAGACTTCTTAATGGAGAAAGTGTTATGCTTCCAAAATATGATATGTCCGGAACCGCAAAACGGTATGATAATTTTTCGCTTGTTAAGCCGTCAAGGATAATTATATCCGAAGGGTTGTTTGCTTTAACAGATAAAATAGCAGATGCCTTTGATTTTAAAATATATGTTGATGTTTCAAGAGAAGTTCAAAAGGAACGGTTTTATATAAGAGCTGCTGAGCGTGATTTGGGTGATTCTTCCGATGAAGTCTATGAAAATGCTTATAAGAAAGCTCAAATTTATGTGCATCCGACTGCTAAAAAAGCTGATATAATTCTTTCCGGCGAAGCAAACAGGGCGGATTACAAAAGATTTATTAATGAAATAATTGAACTTATTGAAGATGTTCATTGCTTGAAAACTTCTGCGGAAAATTCTTATAATCTGCTTTTAAAATAACTTGCCTTATTCAATAAAATCAGTTATTATGATATCATATCGTTAAGGATATGTTTTTAAGGATTAGGTGAAAGTATGAAAAAGATTCTCATCGTGGATGATGAACAGGATATTGTAGAGAGTTTGAAATTTGTATTGGAAGCTGCGGATTATGTCTGTTACTGCGCATATAACGGAGAAGACGGTTTGAGGCTTGCAAAAGAGATTATTCCGGATTTAATGATTTTGGATGTTATGATGCCGAAAATTAACGGGTTTAAAATCAGCCGGCTTTTGAAATTTGATAATAAATACAAAGATATTCCGATATTGATGGTTACGGCAAGAACCCAGGAAGAAGATAAAATTATCGGGGAAGAAACCGGGGCTGATGAATATATTACGAAACCTTTTGAGCTCGATGATATAGTGAAAAAAGTAGACAGTTATTTGAAGAAAGATTAATTTTACAAGAATGGATACAGTTACAAATAAGACACTGGAAAAATTAAAATATGATTTAGTCAGAGCCGGTTTGGTTCCTTATGAAACAATTGAACAGGCAGAAGAGCTTGCGCAGGCTCAAAATATAAATATCGGGCAGGTTTTGATTAATTCAGGTGCAATTACCGAGGATGCTATAATAAAATTTCTTGAATCAAAATTGCATATTCCGTCAGTAAATCTTGATGATTATACGCTTGATGTTAACTGTTTGAGATATATTAGCTTTTCAGATGCAAGAAAGTATAAAATTATACCTTTGTTTAAAATAGAAGATACTTTAACTGTTGCTATGGCTGATCCTCTTGATTTATTTGCAATAGACAGAGTCGTAGAGAGCGCGGAATGCTCAATTGAACCTGTTATAGCTTCTGAAACAAGTATCTTGAAAAAAATTGAAGAGTATTACAAAACAGACAGTACTGTCGGTGAAATTTTTACGCAAAGTGAAAAAGACGGATTTGACTGGAGAGATGAACTGCACAGTGAGGATTTGAGCGATAATCATATGCAGAAGATTATCCGGGCTGTGCTGAAACAGGCAATAATAGAGCATGTGCATGAAGTCAGTTTTCAAAAAGATTCAGACGGGTTAGGGGTAAATTTTAAAAAGAACGGTGAAATTCTTTCAAAAGGCTCCATTCCAAATGTTCTTGCCGCATCTTTCAGTGCAAAATTAAAAACCCTGGCTGAACTAGACCCTTCAGTATCAGAGGTTCCACAGCTTGGGAAATTATGTTTCAAAGTCGATGAAATTACAGTTGTGACAAGTGTTTCAACTTTTCCGACAATTATGGGCGAGAGGATTTTCTTAAAAATTTACCTGCCGCCCGGGAAGCTTTCCGAAATATTAAAATCCGAAAAGCAAATGCAGATTATAAATAATGCATTAAATGAGCCGGGAATAATTCTTGTCTGCGGCTCTCCGTTGAGCGGCAAAACTCATATTATATATTCTCTTTTGCTTGAAATCGCAGAAAGATATAAAGATAAAAATATAATGACGCTTGAAAGTATTGCTAAATATAATCTTGAAGGGGTTAACCAGTGTGAATTAAACGAAAATGTTAATTTTAATATGGACAAGGCTTCAAGATTTATAGAGTTTCAATCTCCGGATATAATTTATTTGGAATCTGTCAAAACAAAAGAAATATTTGATTATTTCGCAAGTTTAGTGTTTGAGAATAAGATTATCATAATGGAATTTCTCGCAAACAATATGGAAGATTTGCGTAAAAAAATGGCGTTTTCGGATTTTGAAACTCTGAAATCCCTTTTGAGCTGTATGGTATTTATTCACTCAAAAGACAGCATAGAAGTGTTTGATAAAACTACAGTTCAAAAGTATTTAGCCTAAAAATTACCACGGGTAATCATCAGGAATTTTCCAGCCGTTTATTTGTATCAATTTTGTACAGTAGCCGCAATTGTCACAACCCTTATAACACCACCAGGTACCTGTTTTCAAGGTTTCACGATTACCACTCCAATCTAAAACATATGGTTCTATAAATTTAACGCTGTTATATGATTTGCTGCCTTGTGTTTTCTTTTTAACCATTTGAAACGTAAACTGCCTGATGCATGACACGAGTTTCGCTTTGTGTGACGTGAAAGAAATATTATTTTATATGTTTCACTATTACATTATGTGCATGTTTGTCTGACTCACCTTAGGGTGAGTAGCATTCGGTCATTCAGAGGCAGAAAGCCGAAGAATCTCGTGTAAAAAGAGATCTTTCGCTTCGCTCAAGATGACATTAAAAGTCATTCTGAGGGCTTTAGCCCGAAGAATCTCATATTAAAAAAACTTCCCATCCCAACCTTCCCCAAGCAGGGGAAGGAGTAAATGATTGCGTGTTTTTCTCTTTAGGAGTTCCTGTAATAAAATTTTAAATAAAATCCCCTGATAGTCTTTTTTGTGGTATATTATTTTTTAGATTAAGGAGGGCATATATGTCAGAATTTTATTTTATGGACGGGAAGTTTGTGGAAGCGGAAAAGGCTATGATTCCTGTAAGGACTCATGCGTTTTTATACGGAACTGCTGTTTTTGAAGGTATTAGAGCTTATTGGAACGATGAAGAAAAACAATTATACGTTTTCAGGGCAAAAGAGCATTATGAGAGATTAATGCGCAGTGCTAAAATTATGTATATGGAATGTCCTTACAGCGTTGATGAATGCTGTGAAATTACCAAAAAACTTATGATTAAAAACAATTATAAACAAGACGCTTATATGCGTCCTACTTTATATAAATCAGCACAAAAAGTAGGCCCTGGTTTATATGATAATGAAGATTCTTTTATGATTGTTCCTAATAAAATGGGTGATTATATTGATACGACAAAGGGCTTGAAAGTTTGTGTTTCAAGCTGGAGAAGAAACAGTGATAATGCAATCCCGCCGCGGGCTAAGGTTGCAGGTTCATATGCAAATGCGGCATTAATAAAAACTGATGCACATAATGCCGGATTTGACGATGCGATTGTTCTTGATGAGGCCGGACAGGTTACGGAAGGTTCTGCTATGAATCTGTTCCTTGTTCAAAACGGAAAACTTGTTACAACTGCAAAAACTGATAATATATTAGTTGGTGTCACAAGAAATACTGTTATAGAAATTGCGAAAGATTTAGGTATTGAAGCAGAAGAAAGAGCTGTTGACAGAACTGAATTGTATATTTCTGATGAAGCCTTCTACTGTGGTACCGGTGCTCAAATCAGCCCTATTACAAGTATTGATAACAGACCTCTTGGTAACGGGCAGGTTGGGCCTGTTGCAAAAGAACTTCAAAAATTATACTTTGATGTAGTTAAAGGTAAAATCGAAAAATATAAACACTGGTGTATGCCTGTTTATTAGAAATTTATGCGGGATGCCTTTATGGCATCCCGGTTTTAAGGGGTGTAGATGATTTCATTTTTAGGGAAGTGTACCCAAAATTCAATAAAATGTTTGAAATATATTTTTACAGGGCAACTGCGTTTTTCTTCTGTTGTGGAACAGGCTGCTGCTATAAGTTTTGATTCACTTTCCATCTCGTTAATAATATCATTTATTGCTGCTGCAGTAATTACCATTCAGGTAGCAAAGCAATTTTTGATGTCAGGTGCAGAAGCTTATATTGGCGGAACAATAGCGATAGTTCTAATCAGAGAAATCGCGCCGGGTTTTGTCGCGCTTGCTATAGGTGCAAGGTCTGGTACTGCGATATCTGCTGAAATTGCTAATATGCAGGTTACAGAACAGGTTGATGCTATAAAAACTTTAAAAGTTGATCCTGTCGGGTATTATTTTGCCCCTCGTATTGCAGCAACTGCAATTACTGTTCCTATGGTTGTTTTAATTGCTGAATTTATCGGGATTGCCGGAGGCATGCTTGTTGCAAATTTAACAATTAATCTTCATCCGCACAGATATATGTATTCTGTGTGGGCATGGATGTCTACAAGAGATATTTATATAAGCCTGTTGAAAGGTGCAATTTTCGGTGCGTTAATTTCTCTTGTTTGTGCAACTCAAGGTTATGAAACAAAAGGCGGAGCGAAAGAAGTCGGGATTTCAACCACCCAGGCCGCAATCCTTTCTACAGTGTTTATGCTTGTAGCAGATTTCCTTGTTAACCTTGTTTTTTATATCGCAAAATAGTCTTGTTTTTTACTTGTTTAAAGCGGCTTTTGCTTCTTTCCACAAAGCATCATATTCTTCAAAAGAATATTCTTTGAGCGGTTTTTTAGCAAGTTCTTCCATTTTACGAAATCTTGCCGTAAATTTTTTGTTTGCTTTCAAAAGAGCCTGTTCCGCATCAATTTTGTTCCATCTTGCAAGATTTACAACGGCAAATAATATATCGCCGAATTCATCTTCCATATGTTCTTTATTCTGTTCTTTTTCAGCTTCTTTAAATTCTTCAAATTCTGAATAAATACATTCATATAAAGATTTTTCATCCGGCCATTCAAAGCCTTGCTTTACTGCTTTTTTACTGATTTTTTGAGCGCTCATCAGGGCTGACTGAGATTTTGAAATTCCATCCATTGCTGATTTTCTGTGCTGTTTTTCTTCCTGTTTAAGTTTATCCCAATTATCAAGAACTTCTGTTGTAGAAGAAACTTTTATATCCCCGAAAACATGCGGATGTCTGTGAATTAGTTTTTCTTTAATTCCGCGGGCAACATCTTCTATATTAAAAGCTCCTTCTTCAGAGGCGATTTGGGCATGAAGCACTACCTGCAGCAAAACATCTCCGAGTTCTTCTTTTAAGTGCTTCATATCTCCGCTTTCCATGGCATCAACCGCTTCGTAAGCTTCTTCAAGCATATTTGGTTTTAATGTTTTATGTGTCTGTTCCCTGTCCCATGGACACCCGTCAGGTGCCCGTAATTTCGCAATTACTTCTATCAGATTTTCAAGTTCTTTTGTTTCCATAATTCGATTTTATCATAAAATCTCAAACAAAAGTATAAGATTTTTCTCAAAGAATACACCAAAAGGTTGATGGATATCTGGCGTGCTGTGCTATTCTAAGATGTGTAAAGTTATTACTTTGAAAGAAAGGATTATTAGAATGGCATTTTCAATTAAAAGCATTGCGCCTCGTCTTTTCAATAGTACTAAATATGAGACAAGTGTTGCAAGAAATTCAAACCCGATAGGGAAAGACCTTAAAAATCCATTTAAATCTGACATGAAAATGGATGTTTTAACTGCAGATGTTTTTGGTACAAAAACAGATTCTGCGACTTCAAACTCAATTATTTCTAAAACAAAAAGAATGTGTTCAACATTCGTTGGTTCAATCAACGATATGGGCAACAGCTTCAGACATGCTATCGAATCTGTAGGTGCATTCTGCAATAGAGTTAAAAATGATGCGGTAAGCTTCTGGAACTATATTAACGAAAAAGAAGTTCCTAGTATTTTTGATGCTACCCGTTCAATTAAGGCTAAATGGGATGCTAAGAATTATGACAAAGCTGTCCAAAAATTAGCTGCTAATCCGGTTTCGGATTTGGAAAATATGTTAGTAAAAGAACTTAGCTTGAATGCGGCAGCTTAGGAGGGTGTGAAGGATGAATACTAATACAGTTAAGAAAATTATAGATGCATTATCTATCCATCAGGATCCTGATTCTATCAGAGTTTTGAATGAAGTCGGCACAAACTCTTCTGTTGATGAAGTTAGAGAAATGACTTCCCGTGCTTTGGTTAAAAAGAATGTTCACGATTCTTTGGAAGTTGTTATTACAAATCAAGGCAAAGGTATTAATGACTTGAGCACAGTTGTTGCAATGAGTACTATTAATGAATTATTAGCTCTTGATGATAAAACTGAAGCTATTAAAATTTTGGAAGATACAGTAAACATGCATTCTGATGAAGATGTAAGAGATAACGCTCGTTCAGTAAAAGCGTTAATGGCGTTAAGCTGCTAGGGAATTTGCTATTGTAGTGATTTTATATATATTATAAAAAGTCCGCCGGTTATATGGGCGGACTTTTAGAATGTAAAAATATGAAACCCTTGTACATATTGGGTTTTATATTCCTAATGTAACGAAATGTAACGAGGGAAGTTATAAAAATTAAAGAAAGGGATTTAAAAAGCCGTAAACATGAGTAAGGAAATAAACAAGAAAGGGACTTAGTCATGGGTATGGCGGCATCGCAAGCCAGGTTCTTGGGCCTGACGGCGAG
>CALUUU010000097.1 GCA_944324035.1 Candidatus Gastranaerophilales bacterium | reverse complement strand
TTTGCGAGGTTCCTATGCAGAGCAGGCTGAAAATTTTTATTATACAAAGTATATGAAATATCCTAAAAAAGGCGGATTTAGGAGTATTTTGAATAAATGCCGCGAAGGTTTGGATATCAGATTTAACAAGGAAGTTGTAAAAATTGATACTAAGTTAAAAACTGTGACATTTAAAGATGGTACAAGCGAAATTTATTCAAGATTAATTTCTAGTCTTCCGCTGCCTGAAATTGTTAAAATGTTGGATAATGTGCCAGAGGATGTTATGACTGCAGCAGGTGCGTTGATGCATACCTGTGGCTATATGTTGTCGCTTGGTTTTAAAAAGCCCGATATTGCGAAATATTTGTGGTTTTATATTTATGATGAAGATATCTTATCAAGCCGTGTTTATTCGCCTAGTTTGAAGTCCCCTGATAATGTTCCTGCGGGCTGCAGTTCATTACAGGCAGAAATTTTCTTCTCAAATAAGTCTGTAATACCGGATAAAGCAATAGTCTTAAATAATACAATTGAAAAACTAATTGGAATGGGTTTGTTTAAGAAAGAAGATATTGTTGTTCAGGACATCCGCTTTGAGAAGTATGCCAATGTAATTTTTGATAAAGATATTTATAAGAATCGTAAGACTGTACTGGATTATCTTGCAACTTGCGGTATTGAAAGTATCGGACGTTTTGGCAAATGGGAATATATGTGGACGCATCAGGCCTTTGCCGATGGTATGAGTGTTGTACAGAAAGCAAAATCCTGTGTTTAAACACAGGATTTTGCTTTTGCCTATTTATTATTAAGAATAATCTGTTCTTGCAATTCAGTAACTTTATCAGTCAGGACTTTTAGCATGTAATCCTGAACTTGTAAGTGGTCATATATAGAATTTTTTTTGCGTATACGTAACTTTATTATCCCTAAAATTTTGTATGACTTGTGGTACTTTTGGTTTTCTACTGTCAATATTTTAGAAAATAGCTTCTTTAATCTTGAATCTTCCTGCATGTTCAAAAATAGTAATGCATCAAGATACTTAATTCTCTTTCTTTCTTTTTGAAGTTTCATGACATACATTGTTAATAAATATTCTGCAAGGTAGCCCAAAAAGCGTTGCTCCTGTTTCGTAAATTTGCTGGTATCTACTCGTTTGTCCAGCTCTTTTAAAACATCAAAACAAAAGGCTGAGTATTCAAAAAATAATGACTTCTTCATTATAAACATGTTGCAAGCATTAATACTGTTGCCATACGAAAACTCTTTTAAAATTTCTGAATACTCCGGATGCAATTCTAAAATAACATTGCAAAAAGAGTCCCATATATAACGCTTTGCTCCCTGAATTGTAGATATGTAGTGTTCTTTCATATACATGTCATTGTTACCAAAATACCTTATGTTATATCGTTTGATTACATAACAATCATAGTTGTCACATACTACATTATTTATATTTTCTTCTGAAAGATTTTCCTGAAATTCTTTTGTAAAATAATTTACTTTGTATATTGGCATTCCCGGAAACCAAGGCTCATTATCTTTATAATTTAAATCAGATTTAAATACAAAGTGTCGTCTGTAGTGCATAAATCCGACATAATCAGGGTTTCCTATTTTATCATAATTCTTCCATACCCAATACTGTGCTGATAACTCATTATACCGCTCATTATCTTTGGAGATATTATCGCCAGTATCATCACCAATCATATCTTCAAAAATTTCATCAGATATTGCACGACCGGTCTGTATCGGCGTCAAAATATCGGATTTAAGTATTTTATGTCTATCTTTATATGATATAAAGATTTTTACATCTGTCATGAACTCTCTCCTTAACACCTGTTTATAAAATGGCATTTACTTCTGCCATATATTAATTAACTCAAAAAATCATTATTATATGTTTATACTGAAATTGGAAAACCAGTATGCAACATTTTAGATATTTTGTTGCGTTAAGAAAAGGAGATAAAATGACGGCAGTTGAACCTATAAGAAGCAAAAATCTTATAAAATCTATAGAAGAAACATTGAAAGCAACGAATTTCCGCGATTACGTATTATTTTGTTTCGGAATTAATTCAGGGCTTAGGATATCAGATATTCTAAAGCTTGATGTTAAAGATGTCAGGAATAAAAAAATTTTAAGACTTAAAGAGATTAAAACAGGAAAATATAAAACACTTCCTTTCAATAAAAAGATAAGGCATATTTTACAAATATATACCCAAAACAGAAATCTAAATGAACCTTTATTTGTTACTAAATTTAATAACCGCATGGATAGAATTACTGCATACAGACTTCTAAATCGGGTTTGCGATTTGATGAAGTTAGATATAAAAATTGGCACACATACACTGCGGAAAACCTTTGGTTATCACTTCTACAAGCAATATAAGGATATTGTAATATTGCAAAAGATTTTTAATCATACAAATCCTTCAGTTACATTGCGATACATTGGTATTGAGCAGGATGAGGTTTACAAAAGTTATGAAAATTTTATATTGTAGTTGAATGCAAAATTTGTTTATGATACTATCAATACAACAAAATGTCTAAAATGTTGCATACTGGTTTCCCAATTTCAGTATAAACATATGATAACGATTTTTTGAGTTAGTACAAAATTTATAAAGATTAATTTTACAAGGGGCTGTAATGCTGGATAGTTCAAATTATCTGGATATTGTTTCGAAAGACCTATGTACAGGTTGTATGGCCTGTTCTAGCATTTGTCCTGTTGGTGCGATATCAGTGCAGGAAGATGAAGAAGGCTTTTTATTCCCTGCCGTAGACAAAGAAAAATGTACCAATTGCAGATTATGCAAGTCCGTATGCCCGATATTAAATAGCAAATTCCATGAAAAACCGGCAACTTGTTTTGCAGTAATGGCTTCCGATGAAATAAGAATGAAATCTTCTTCCGGCGGAGTGTTTACAGTTATTGCAGAACACATCCTTGCTCAAGGAGGTTATGTATGCGGTGCTGTATTTGATGGAAATTGGAATGTCAGACATATAATTGTTGATAATGTAAAAGATTTGGATAAGCTTCGCGGCAGCAAATATGTTCAAAGTTTTATTGGAAATATTTATAAGGATATTAAAGTATTACTTGAAAACGGAAAAACTGTTTTGTTTACAGGAACACCATGTCAGGTAGCAGGCTTAATAAATTTTTTAGGACGTGAATACCCAAATCTTTTGACAATTGATATAGTTTGCCATGGCGTGCCCAATAGTAAAATTTGGCAAAAGTATTTGAGTTGTAATTTTGATAAAGTTGCAATAAAAAAAATAAATTTTCGTGATAAAGTGCAAAATGGCTGGAGTTGTACTACTACTACTACTTTGACCAATGGCGAAGTAAGTAATATTCAGAGCTATTTTGATGGTTTTAATAATAATTTATTTTTAAGAAAATCTTGTTCTTGTTGTAATTTTACAAAAATGAATAGATATGCAGATTTAACTTTTGCTGATTTTTGGGGGATTTGGGAGTTTGATGCTGACATGAATGATGGCAAGGGAACTTCCTTGTTATTACTAAATTCTGATAAAGCTAAAACAGTTTTTAATAAATTAAAAGATAAATTTATTAAAATAAAGGACTATTCTTCTAATTTACTCGACGGAGGATTAAATTATCCTTTGTATAGAAGTTCAGTTCCTCACAGAGCAAGAGGAGATTTTTTTGCAGAATTAGAAAGGACTGATAATTTTAATGAACTTGTTTACAATATGCTTGCAAAACCATATGATGTTGGACTCTTCGGCTTATGGTACGGTGGAAATTATGGTGGATTTCTGACCTATTGGGCACTATATAAGTTTCTGGAAAAAAATTCGTATTCAGTTTTGCTGATTGATAATTGTAAAATGGTTAATCATGAATATATTAACAGCGCGCATTCTATGATGACAAAATTTTGTTATAAATATGGTTTAAACTGTACAAATAGCATAAGTACTGAAGCTGAACTTTATGATTTGAATACTAAAGTAAATAACTTTATTGTTGGAAGTGATCAAATTTGGAATTATGGTCTGACAACAACATGTTATTTTAATTATTTACTTGATTTTGTTTATTCATATAAGAATAAAATTGCATATGCGAGTTCATTCGGTTCTGATGCTTCTAATGTACCTAAAGAATTGACGCCAAAAGTTGCATATTATTTGAATAATTTCGATGGTATTTCTGTAAGGGAAAGTAGTGGTGTTGAGCTTTTAAAAAATGAATTTTCTTACTCAAAAGGGGTACATTTATTAGATCCTGTATTCTTTGATAGCTCTTTATATGAAGTGTTGATTGAAAATTCAAGTGTAGAGGTTAATAGTCCTTATATATTTTCATATTTATTGGATCCAGAACTGTATAAAGAGGATATTTTACGTTATGTAGAGCAAATGCTAAATATGTCACCTATTATTACGGTAGATATAAATCCTAAGATTCACAATTACCGAATGTCTCAATTTAGTTGTTTTTCTCCTGTTGATGCGACAATTGAGGACTGGTTAAAATACATTAAAAACTGCGATTTTGTCATTACTGACTCTTTTCATGGAATGTGTTTTGCCATTCTTTATAAGAAAAATTTTGTAGCAATTGCTAATAAAATGAGAGGTGAAGCAAGATTTTTATCTTTATTATCTCAGCTTGGCTTATCCGAGCGCCTTATATATAGTTATGAAGATTTGCTAAATAATGAGAGTTTGTTTAAACCTATAGATTATGAGAAGGTATTTCTAATATTAAATGCTGAAAAAGATAAAAGTATTTCATGGTTATTGACTAAATTGCATAGCCAAAAACCTCAAATCTTTTCTGAGATTGATTTATATAATGAACTTAGTTGTTTGATGATGAATAATAGTGATACTATTAAGCATTTAAGTAATTGTATTGGAGATTTACATGGACAATTGAACTCGGTAAGTGAGACTAATCAAAAATTGCTGTCCTTAAATAATGAATTAAACTTCAAAATTAAATGCCTAAAAAATAGAAATTATAATCGCTTGAAGTATTACTCTTACAGAATATTAACTAATTTCGTTCCAAAAAATCTGAAAGAGCAGATTAGGCTAAAAAAAGAAAAGTATAAAAAGTTTGTAATTACTGAGAACACACTATAATTTATGAGGTAGATAATGACAAATATAAAAATTTTTGTGTCGAATAGAATTGATAAACGTGCTCAGCAAATTGATAATCCTATATTTATTCCTGTAAGATGTGGTGCTGTATTTGATAAATTGCATTTGAATGCCAATATGCTTGGTGATAATACTGGTGATAATATTTCTGAAAAAAGAATGTCATTTTGTGAATTAACTGTTCAGTATTGGGCATGGAAGAATCAGACTGCAGACTATTTTGGTATATGTCATTACCGCCGATATATTTCATTTAAGTCAAGCAATGAAAAAAAATCTGTTGAAGAAAGAAATAATGGCTGTATTACGATTGATAACCTGTCAGATGAGAATGTTGAAAAATTTGGTTTGACTGAAACTTACATGAGAAAGGAAATTGAAAAGTATGACGCAATATTTATTGAACCTATAGATTTATCTAGCTATAACTTTAATAATTATTCTGCAATGCAGCATAGTCCTGATTATCATATTATGCGTGATATGGATATTGCAATGGAAATTATCTGTGAAAAATATCCGGATATGAAAGATATTGTACATATGTACATGTATGATTATAAATATGAATATTTATATAACTGTTTTGTTATGCGTGCAGAGTTATTTGATGCATACTCCAAGTGGTTATTCGATATATTGTTTGAGCTAGAAAAACGTACTGATATGTCTACATATACAATGAAACAATATAGAACTCCAGGAACAATTGCGGAGAGACTCCTTGGAATTTATATTTTATATTTAAAAAGTCTAAACAGGTATAAGATTAAACATAATACTTTATTATTTGTTGAAGATACTGAGCCTGCTGAACCTTTAATTCCAGCATTTAGTGTGCATAATGTTCCTATTGTTTTATATGTAGATAATAATTGTGCAACTAGTGCAATTGTGCTGGTAAAGTCTATAGTAGAAAATCTAAATCATTCCAAAAATTTTGATTTTATAATATTTACTCCTGGATTGAACGAAAAATACAATAGTTGTATTAAAAATATTGTAAAACATTTTTCAAATATATCAATAAGGTATTATAAAATATCTAAGTTTTTGGTTCAGATTGATTCGCTAGATCATAATTCATTTAAATTATTTGTTCCTTTTCTATTACTTAATTATGATAAATGTATTATTTTAGATACTGATACTATTGTAAATACAGATATTTCACAATTATATGATGTAAATCTTGACGAAAATTATTTAGCTGCTGTTAAAGATTTAGTTGTTCAAGGACAATTAAATGGAGTAAATATTGATTCAAAAGTATATTCTTCAATAAATTTAAATATTATAAACCCATATAATTGTATTAATACGGGAGTGCTGGTATTGAATAATAAACTAATCCGGGAACATTTTACCTTTGATTTTATTAAACATTTTATTGAAGATAATATCAAATCATCTGTTTTAGAAATCAATAGGCTTGTTAATAAATTATTCGATGGTAATATTGTTTTCCTACAGCAAACTTGGAATTATATTGTCTTATCGGAGGAGTATATTCGAAATACTGTTGCCTTGAGTGTATTTGAGGATAAATTTGAGTATGACAATATTTCAGGGATTCCTTTTATTCTTCATTATTATGGTACTAGAAAGCCTTGGGTTATGCCTACAGTGTCTTATGCTGATGTATGGTGGAGATATGCTCGTAATTTGTCTATATATGAGGAATTACTTTTTAATCTCAATTTAACTACAATTCTTGAAGCCAAACATTTATCAAATAATGAGAGAGCCCTATTAAAAAGCTACAATAATTTCGTATTAGATTATTGGAGAGTAAAATTGTTAGCCAAAATTACCCGTGGTCAGAAGAAATCTAATTATTTGAATAAGAAAAAAGTTTTAAAATATAAAATCAATTTAGTAAAAAATATAAGAAAGAAAAATAGGGGAGATGTATAAATGATTAAGAATAAAACAGCAATTGTGATACTTGCGTATGCAGATTTTGAATCTTTAGAAATTTCACTGGCTTGTCATTCGCGTTTTATGGATAAAGATTCTAAGATTTTTATTTTGCAGAACGGACGTGGCACTTATGATTGTGAAAGAACATATAATGTTGCTAAAAGATATGAAACTCTTTATCCTAATAATATTGTAGTAGTGGATGATATTCCTCCGCAGAAACCATACTATTCTATTAGTCAGCTCCTTAATAGTGACAGATTAAAAGATTTTGATTATATATGTAAGTTAGATGATGATGTGTTCCCTATAACAGAGGGTTGGTTTGAGCATCTGTGTGTTACGTATGTTGAGCAAAAAGATATATATGGTGATTCTCTCGGATATATTACTTCTCTTGTAAATAATAATCCTTGGGGAGCAAAACGGGTCCTTGAATTTACTGGTCTATATGATGAATATATTAATAAGTATTCTCGTGATCACTATGTAGGATTTGCTAAAGATGACAAGTATGTTCCAATACGCTTCGTGCCAAAGGGTCAATTTGACGATGGCGGGGCCGGTAGCATTTGGAAATTAGCATATCTTGCAAGGTGGATTCATAATGAAACAACTTTGAAGCCTGAACAGTTTATTTCTTCTACTGTTGGAAGAGGTGTTGAAGAAGTTAGTAATAATGAGAGATATTCAATAAATTGTATGCTTTTTGAAAAAGATTTCTGGAATAAAATTGATATTGGTTCTCCTGATGATGAACATCAAACTCTTGTATATTGTAAAACATATGATAAAAAGATTATTGCTGATTTGGAAGTACCAATGGTTCATTTGTTCTTTTATCCGCAAAGAAATGAAAATAAAGATTTGATAAATCCAATTCGTGAATATTATCAAAAATGGCTTGATTTATCTTTTCCAATATCAATTTGTCCTGAT
>CALUUU010000096.1 GCA_944324035.1 Candidatus Gastranaerophilales bacterium | reverse complement strand
AGACTCTTGTGAAAGTCTAATTAATTCATCAGCTGTCATTAGTGTAATTTCGTTATTATCAGCTATTGTAGGTTGTTTTGCTATTGTTTGTGAAGAAATCATTGTACCGATAATTAAAACCAACAATAATATTAATATCTTCTTCATTAACACCTCATATAATTAATAAAAGGGCAAGATTATCTCGCCCTTTATAGTACTTATTAGAAATTAACTTTTTTAGCCTTAGTTGTTTTGGTATCAGGTAATTTTATTTCAATGCCACCAGCTTTTGCAACTGCAATTGATTGAGTAGCCACATTTTTCAATGATTTAACATTGTTTTTTAATATAGCACCTGTATCTTTTAAACTAGCTATTTCTGAAGCTAATGAAACAGCTAAAGTTGGGTTACTAGAAACACTCATAACAACGTTTTTGCAGGCATTTGCGATATCCAAATATTGAATACTTGCAGCACTTAAATCAATAACTGCTTCTGTGATTGCAGCTCTTTTTTCAGCAGAAGCTGTTTTTAATTTTTCACCCATTTCTGCTTGAGTTTTTTCTAAGGTATTCCCATAATCAGTCATAACTTGAGCAATTTTTGCACTTTTTTCCGAAGCACTCAAGTTTTTATTAGCATTAATTGCATTTAATTCTGTTTTTATCTTTGTTGCTTCTTCCTTAGATGATAAAGCAGATACTAATGCATTAAATGATGCTTGAACTGTAGCATCAGCAGCAGCTAATTTTGTATTAATATTACCAATAGTTCCTCTTACGGAAGTTGGGGTTAAAGATGAAGCTGTACTTGTAACTACATTAGTTACATTTTTTAGAGCACCTAAATTAGGCTTTTCTATAGCTTGAACTGTTCCAGCACAAGCTATAGAAATAGCACAAGCTACTAATAACATTTTCCTCATAAAAGTCTCCTTTTTCTTGATTCCTAACACAAAAGTCTATAAATTCCACTTATGTTAAATATATTACCAATAAAACTCATAGTCAATAACGCTACTCAAATTTGTGCAAAGAATTTCTCCATGAACTAACCCACACAAAGCTTTTGAAAGGAATTCTCAACCAAAGCTAATTTAGTTACTAGTTAATATTTAAACTAAGTAATTGTTTGCAGTTTTTTCTCATGCTACAATTTTCTTGCCGACAGCAGGAGAAATATTTATATGCCAAAAGTTTCTATAATAATGCCTACATATAATGTTGAGAAGTATTTTCAGCAATGCCTGGACAGCGTAGTTAATCAGACACTTACTGATATTGAAATTATTCCTGTAGATGACGGCTCGCCTGACAATTGCGGAAAAATAATGGATGAATACGCCCAAAAAGATACAAGAATTAAGCCTATACATCAGCAAAACGGCGGTTACGGCAAGGCTGTAAATGCAGGCTTAGATGCGGCTGCAGGAGAATATGTAGCGATTGTTGAAACTGATGACTGGTGTGAGCCTGATATGTTTGAAAAATTATATAATCAGGCAGTCCGCCTTGATGCAGATGTATGTAAGTGCGGCTTTAATTTTTATTTAGGTAAAAATAGATTTAAAAAATGCATGTCAATAAAAGAGGTTGCAA
Organism: Candidatus Gastranaerophilales bacterium; assembly: GCA_944324035.1. Taxonomy (GTDB): domain Bacteria; phylum Cyanobacteriota; class Vampirovibrionia; order Gastranaerophilales; family Gastranaerophilaceae; genus UBA1221. The sequence continues at coordinate 6,465 of CALUUU010000096.1, read as the reverse complement.
AAGAAGGCTGCGTATTTACCCTTCGTGAAAATCCCAAAATAATGAAACCTCATGTCAGCATATGGGCTGCTATATACAGACGGGATTACATGAACAAAAACAACATAAGAGTTGTTGAATCTGCCGGTGCGAGCTACCAGGATATGCCGTTTGCAGCGCTTGTCTATGCAAAAGGCGCAAAAATTACCGTGTTACATGAGTGTTTAATTAACTACAGAGTGGAAGAAGGAATGGCTTCCTCTACAATGAGAAATGACGGCAAACTTGCCCAAATGCCGGTTATGTGCGGTTTAGCAAAACAATATTTTATAGAGAACGGATGCTGGGACGAAGTTAAAGAAGTTGCATACAGACATTTTTTCAACTGCTCTTTTGCAATGTGGTGCAGAACATCAGATGAGCATAAAAAAGCTCATTTTGATGAACTCCATAAACTATTCGGCAACATTCCAAATGAAAATGTAAAATTAACCTGCTTTAAACCCAAACATAAAAAAATGCTCAGGTTAATAATAGAAAATCAGTTTGAGAAACTTGTTGAAACCAATAAAAATTATTCGCTGCTTGCAAAGCTTAAAAAGCTACGGCAGGGTATTATAAGCATACGTTTTAACAAAAATGACAAATATATTATCTTATTTGGCAAAAATTTACTAAAATAAATTTAAAACAAGATGTTATCTGCCTATTTCAATTGCTTTCTGCGCCATTGATTTTGTAATACTCACCAGTGCAAGGTTTGCTTCGTAAGCTCTTTGTGCCAAAATTGCATCAGCCATTTCAACCATAGGGTTAACGTTTGAAGCTCTAATATACCCCTCGGCATCAGCATCCGGGTGGCCCGGTTTATAAATTTTCTCTCCTAAAGTAGGATCCTCAACACTCCCGTTGAATACTACACCACCTGTCAGGTATGGCAGTGTACCCACTCCGAATACATCTTCTTTCATCGCATTCATAAGTCCGTGAAACGAAACATCATCCGTAGAATTTAGGACAGGTATTTTTCTTATATAGTTCGGGGTATCAACATTTGCAATATTTTTTGTGTGAACGTCTAACCTGTATCCGTGCGCTCTTAAGGCTTTCCCGCCTATGTTCATTGATTCTAATATGCCCATGAAATATCACCTGCCTTATTTACCGACATTTATAACTGTTTTCATTTCTGTTATTATATTTGACATTCTTCTGGTTGCCATTGAGTATAAAATGGCGTTGTTTTGAAGTTCCATCAATTCCTTATCCGGCCGGATTTCTTCCTGGTATTTTTCTTCAATAATAGCAGAAGGCCCGAGCCTTTGAGATAATTTTGTTTCCAGAGGACTGTTCATTGAACCGAGATATTCCTGAAAGTTGATATCACGTCGTACATATCCCGGAGTGTGCATATTTGCAAGGTTTGAACCCAAAGCGACTTGTCTTTGAGATACCAAATCCAGCATTAAATTTACTTTGCCCATACTGTCTAATGGTGTGTACATATTCTTATCCTCTTATTATTCTCTTATATTGATTGATTTGTTATACATATCATCAACAACCTTCATCATTCTGGTGCTTGCAAGCATTGAAGCATTTAACCTCAGCATATCGCCTACAGAATCCATAATATTTACATTTGAATTTTCAAGATTGTTTTGAACTATACAGTTATGTTCTTTTACAAGAATAGCTTCACCGGACTCATCAGTTGGCTTCATTTTATTCATATCAGTTAAATCAAGCCCTTCCGGATTTGCAAATCTTACAAGCGGAATGTTCCCGATTTTTTTACCTTTACTTTCAGTTTTTTCATAGGCATATACATCTCCGTTGCCCCTTATTTCAAACCTGAAGCAGTTTGTCGGAATTTTAATACCGTTTCCGACAATCCAATCGTCAGATGTGACAAGATAGCCGTCTTTACCTTGTTTAAGAGCACCGTCGCGGGTGTATGCGACTTCACCGGTTTTAGAAAAAACAGGAATATACCCCTGACCGTTAATTGCAATGTCATAAGGGTTGCTGGTTATTTGGATTGAACCTTGGGACATATCAGTTCTTATGGCGCCGGTTAAATAACCGTCTTCCTTAAGCATTTGCTCAAAACGCACCCCTTTGTAGCCTCTTGTATTATAATTTGCAAGATTATTGGCAACATATCCGAGCTTATCCCACTGGTTAAGTACGTTGTTTGTATTTTTTCTGATTATACCCTGAAGGTTTTTCATAATTTTATTCCTCTATTATGATGCTGAGCCCAATTGATTTATTACTTTTTGAAGATTTTGGTTTTGTATTAAAAACACCTGGCGGTTTGCTTCAAAATTTCTGATAATAGGCATCATTTCAATAAACTCGTTTTGAAGCGCAACATTGGAATACTCATTGTATCCCTGTTTTACATGCGGTTCTTCGACCATTGTACCGCGCGCGTCGACAACACCGACTCTTGCAACAGCTTCAAGTTTCCTTGTTTTTTCATTAAATACGCTTACCATACCGCTGTCATCGACATTTATTTTTTCCAAATCATCTGGAACAATATGCAGTTTTATAGGCATTCCCGCATCTGACAAAACTCTGTAATCCTCAAGTGTAAGAAGGTTTCCTTCTTTATCAATTTTAAATCTGCCATCTCTTGTTAATTTAACACCGGCATCGGTTTCTATCTGAAAATAACCTTTGTTTGCAATAGCAAGATCCAGAGGGTTCTGTGTCATCATTATACGGCCTATTTTATCATCCGTGGATTTTGAAATTCCCTGAACCCCCAGATACTCCGTAAAAGAGGAAACAACAGCTTCCTGCCTTTGATAACCTATTTTATCAAAGCCGGTTATATTCTCGTTATGAATACTCATAATTTCAGTCTGAACCTGCATTGCCCGAAGCGGTACACGCATACCGTTTTGGAAATATTCAATTCCGCCGTTTATTTTCATTTACAACTACCTCTGCTTACTCATTTATTTATAACGGATTATCTATCATGATGAATTAATTTTTCAAAATAAAATCATCCGTTTGAATGAGTTTTAGCAACTTATTAATGATTTCTCAGGAAATGTCAAGGTTGTAACAAGTATTATTTGTTCTTGTCATTTAAATAATCATTAAAGGTTTTTGTACTAATTTTATAACCGCAGCCTTCATGAAGTTTTGCGGGATAAAAAATTCTTTTAACAGGGTAATTTCTGCACATAGCAGGACGATGCTTGTAATCTGAGCAAAGTCCTTCTTTTGTTACGAGTTTACATGCAAAAATAAAATTACCGAATTCGTCTTTGCCCTTAATATAAAACCGCCTGTATGCAGGAAACAAAAACTGCATTATTTTAAACTCTTTTTCAGTATAAGTATCTACACTGTACATATAATTACAGCATTTTCCGCACTTCTTGCATTGTCCGGTTATCTCGTAGCTAACCTTTTCAGGAACAAAATAAGATAAAAATTCATACCAAATTGAACGGAAAAAATCGAACATAGTTACATCATAACATAAAGAATTTGCCATAAGCCTGTTTTTATAATAGAATAAACATTAGAATGAGAAGGGATTATTAATATGGCAAGAATAAGAAGAAGTGACATCTACGCTTCAGAAAGAGAAATTGCAAAGTCAAATATATCAAGACGTAAAAGACCTAGTACTTTTTGGGCGAATTTAAGAACATTGATAATTTTTTTCGTGGCATGCGCTCTTGCAGGTCTGGCAGCCTTTGAACTTTATCTTTCTTCCCTGTCGCCGATTAAAAATCTTGAAGGGTTTAAACCTAATATAGTAACCCAGTTTTACTCCCACGATGGTGAAATAATTAAAACATTTACGGCGTATACTTCTACCAAAATAAATATAGAAGATGTTCCTGAAGATTTTAAAAAAGCACTTATCGCAACAGAAGACAAAAATTTCTATACACACCACGGCTACGACCTGACAGGTCTTGCGCGTTCAACTATACAAAATATACTTGCAGGGCATGTTGTACAGGGTGCCAGCACCATCACCCAGCAGCTTGCAAGAATACTGTTTTTATCAAACGAAAAAACCTTTGACAGAAAGATAAAAGAAATAATTATTGCAGCCAGAATTGAAAAAACAATTTCTAAAGATAAAATTCTTGAAATGTATATGAATAATGTTTATTTAGGTTCAGGCGCATACGGTGTTGAAAGTGCGGCACAAACATATTTTAATAAAAAATTGAAAAACTGTACTTTGCCTGAACTTGCCTTAATTGCAGGCTTGCCGCAGGCGCCTTCCGTATATTCTCCGTTTAATAATATGGATCTTGCAATTCAAAGACGTAATCAGGTTTTGACCCGTATGTATAAAATGAAATACATTACAGAAGATCAATACAATCAGGCAAAAGAAGCCAAAGTGCATTTGACATCGGTTCCAAGATTTTATACAACAAACAAAGCGCCTTATTTTACAGATTATGTAATGAAAGAACTTGAAAAACTTGGTTTTGATGAAACCGATATTTCACAGGGCGGATATAAAATTGTTACAACATTAGATTATAAAACCCAGGAAAAACTGAATGAAGCCATATTAAAAAATATGCGCAACTACGGTTTAACTAAAGCAAACCAGCAGGCTGCCGTATTCTCATTCTCGCCGATAGACGGCAGAATTCTTGCCTATGCCGGGGGTAAAGATTATACCCAGTCACAATACGACAGGGTTCAGGCAATTCGTCCGGCAGGTTCCGCGTTCAAACCGTTTGTTTACGCTGCAGCTCTTGAACACGGAATTTCTCCTAATGATTTAATTGAAGATGCTCCAATCACAATAGGGGATTGGTCGCCTAAAAATTACAGCTCAAAATATAAAGGGAAAATTCCTGTATATACAGCATTAATGGTATCATCCAACGTTTGTGCTGTAAGACTTATAAAGGAAGTCGGCATTCGTGCGGTAATACAGACGGCAAGGGTGCTCGGCATAACTACACCGCTTGAATATGACTATACAATTGCACTCGGTTCAAACGGAAGTAAATTATTTGAATTAACAAGAGCATACGGTGCTTTTGCAAACGGCGGCTATGTTGTTCAGCCTTATGCAATCGAAAGGATTGAAACCTCAAGGGGCAAAGTTGTATACAGGGCTCCGAAAACTAAAGTTTCAAGACAGTTAAGCCTGAAAACAGCTGCTGAAATGACTGCAATGTTAAAAACGGTAATAACAAACGGTACAGGACGAGCTGCTAATATCGGTGTACCTTGCGCCGGGAAAACCGGAACAACAGATGATTACAAAGACGCAAGTTTTGTAGGATACACACCGAATATTGTAACAGGGGTTTGGGTCGGAAACGATGACAACACCACGACAAGATCAATCCAGGGTGGTACTGTACCGGCTCTTATCTGGCGTGATGTTATGAAAACTGCAACTCAAAAATATGGTAAAGTTGACTTTAATTACCCGGAAGTAAAATTAATTCCGTCATATTTATTAAAACAGAATGCAGAAAAAGAAAAACAGGAAGAAGAACCAGCAGAGCCGGCAACTGAAACCGAACAGGCTCCAACACCTGTATCTGTGGATCCAATAAAACCTGCAACTACACCTGCTGAAGCAGTTCAGAATTTCAAACGGCAATCCCAGCAAACAGCAGCACCGGTGCCAACAGCCCCGGCTGAAACAAAAGCTCCGACACCTATCCCTATGGCAACTCCGGAGAGTGTACGCTAATGGATAAATATCTAACTCACATAGGAACAGATGAATCCGGAAAAGGTGATTTTTTCGGCCCCCTCGTAATAGCAGGCGTAATGGTTGATGAAAAGGCTGCCCAAATTTTTATTGATGCAGGAATTAAAGACAGTAAAAAAATTACGGATAAAAAAATACTTACTCTTGAACCGATTATAAAACAGCATTCAGTTTACTCTATTGTTCCGATATCAAACAAAAAATACAATGAACTCTACGCAAATATTAAAAATTTAAATAAATTGTTAGCTTGGGGGCATGCAAGAGTTATTGAAAATATCTTAGAAAAAGAAAATTGCGAATATGCACTGTCAGATAAATTTGGTGATGAGAGTCTGATTAAATCAGCACTAATGAAAAAAGGACAAAATATAAATCTTGAACAGATGGTGAGAGCGGAAAGCGACATAGCTGTAGCAGCCGCATCAGTTTTAGCCAGAGCTACATTCGTGCATAAAATTCAGGATATGGAGCAGGAATTCGGGATAAAATTTCCTAAAGGCTGTGCCCCGCTGGTTAAAGATACGGCAAAAGAATTTATTAAAAAATTCGGAGCAGACCGTCTGGATGAAGTCTGCAAAACACACTTTAAAACATACCACGAAGTTTATATAAACAAGCTAAAACTTCCTACCAAGTAGTTGATAAATATTCAAAAATAAGTTAGAATATAATAGTTGTTTTAATTTTATGGAGGATATATCAAATGTTAAAACCTGAAAACACTAATAACAGCAGTATTCTCC
>CALUUU010000095.1 GCA_944324035.1 Candidatus Gastranaerophilales bacterium | reverse complement strand
TCTTCTGATATCAAGGTATCTGTATTTTAATCTTACATCTTCAGAAACATTTTCATCATCAAGAACAAAAGGTAAAACCTTTGCAGTTGAAAGAATTTCCAAACTTTCCGGATACATTTCAACCTGACCTGTTGCGTATTTTTCGTTATAAGTTTCTTCCGGACGTCTTGTAACTTTACCTTTTACGGTAATAACGTATTCCGTTCTTACTTTTTCCATAATCTTATGTACTTCAGGATTAATCTGCGGGTTAGTTACAATCTGGAAAAATCCGCTTCTGTCCCTCAATTCCACAAACAAAATTCCGCCCAAGTCACGAATCGTAGCAACCCAGCCGGAGAGGGTAACTTCTTCATTAATATTGCTGAGATTAAGCTCTCCGCAATTGTGTGATTTCATCTTTGTTCTTATCATTTTTCTCTTCCTTTTATATCGTAAATGTCTAAGTATATTCTAACAAAAACATACGAAAGTAAACAGTTTTTTGTATTTTTATGAATATTAGTAAACCGCAGTAATAAAAAAGCAGGAATAAATTAATAAAATTCCTAAAAATATTAATAAAAACAGCTTATAATAAGTTTCATATTTAAATTTGGAATTTCTTGCAAGCAACAAGAAAAACAACGGTAAAACAGAAATTATATACCGGCCCTGAAAACCGCCAATTTTTCCCCGCAATGGATTATTCCATGTGACAAATAGTGTTGTCAGCATAATCATAAAAAATAAAAATATTAACCCGGCAGCTAAAACTCTTGATTTTATTAAAATTTTCTTCTCAGCTTGAATTAAAAAGAAGCTTGATAAGCATACCACGCCTGTTATTACATAAACACCCAAAGGGTATCTTACATCAGTAGACCCAAGAATCCCTATTAAACCTTTAAACCAATATATAGAAGACAGAAGCATTGTTTTGAGCGCGAGTAAAAAATATCTGAACGGCTCTGTTATTAAAAACATTTTACACTCATAAGGCATTGCATCAGTCCCCAAAACAATATGATTGTTAAATGCCCACAAACCGCCGATTAATACAGAAAGAGCAAGAACAATCCCCGTTATAAAATACTTGCGCTTATCTTTTGCCAGTAACAACAAAAATACAGGATATACCAAACAGCCTTTTAAAAGTGAACTTATAACAGCAAAAATTCCATATAGAGATAATTCTTTTAAAGACAATCTCTCTTTTGCATCATAAATAAGTTTAAACATATACGCAAAAAACAATAAACTGAAAGCGTTTACAAAACTATCCGCAGATACGCTCATACCTTCAAAAATACTCATCGGTAAAAGCGCAAAAAACATAAACTGCCACTTAAAAACAGGAGTAATTTTTATTGCAGCATAAATTAATGCAAGCCAGGCGAATAAATTAAACAACCGTGCCAGATAAAACATTAAATCAGTATTCTTAAAAATCCATCCAATCTTTATTCCAATAGCAGAAAATATATACATAACAGGAGAATAGCCGCTTTGGAAATGGAAATCTTTACCGACATTTTTAAAATTCAGACTGTATTTTAAATCACTCAAAAATAATTTATCTGTTTCTGAAATTTTTGCAGGGGTTTTATTCCACAAAACACCATTTGAAACTTCAATGGCTCTGTGTAAATGCCCTGGTTCATCAGCCACCTTAAACGGAGGCGTCAAAATCATAAATAAAATTCCGAAAACAACTCCAAAAACCAGAAATATAACTTCCGGCTTACTAAAGATGTTATCCAAACTAGCCTTAATCCTGCCTATCAAGTTGAATTGCCCCCTGACGAAATATCTTTATTTCATCTCCGAATATTCCGGCGACAGTAGATTCCAGCCCTTTTGCAAAACACCCGTAATCAGGTATCACCATATCAACAAGCCCGTTCATGTTTTCATAAGCCTGTTCATAAGTTTTTGCAGACGGCTGATGTGAAAGATTTGCACTGGTTGTAGCAAGCACATTCCCTGTAATATTATCACAAATTTCTTTAAAGACTTCATTGTCCGGAACTCTTATCCCGACTGTATCCATGCCGGATGTCATATAATAAGGAGTCTTATCTGATTTTTCAAGAACAAGGGTTAAAGCTCCCGGAAAATACTGTTTTATAAGTTTAGAAGCAGTCTTTGAAAGCGGCTGTTTTACGTATTCTAAAAGATGATATGCCTCCGATGACATTAATATTAAAGGTTTTTGCGCCTCTCTGTGTTTAATTTCATAAATCTTTTTTACAGCTTTTTCTGATGACGGCAGACAGCCAAGTCCCCACACGGTATCTGTTACATACGCAATAACCCCGTCATTGTCCAGTACTTCTTTAATTTTATCAATGTCTTTAATCATAATTATCTTCCTAACTTATTCTTAATCCTGACTGCCAGTTCTCTTGCATAATCCATTTTCATCAAAAGATTTAACGGAACATACACTGCTGTACAAACCGTCAATATAAACAGAATTTTCACAATCTCACATACTCCGCCCGGCAAGTGAATAAAATTATCATACTCATATGCACAAACCATACAAATAACAAATGCTGCAGCACCTGCAATTATCATCTTCAACAGATTTACAAACAGTGTTTTATAATCCATCTCCATTTTTCTCTTCATCAACATTCCAAGCACACAGGCATTGAAAAGAGTGACAAGCGAAGTTGAAAGAGTAATTCCGCCAATTCCCATATGCATTTTTGTTATAAACAATATATTCAAAATAAACTTCAAAACTATTGATGAAAACGCAACGATAAACGGAGTTGCACTGTCATTAAACGAATAATAAACCCTTGTAATCGAATCTCTGAAGACATAAGGCAAAATAGAGACGGACAAAAACCACAAAGCTTCAGTCACCATAAAAGTAGCCTGCGCATCAAAAGCTCCGCGTTCAAAAACAAGCCTTACGCTGTCCAAACCCACGACAAGAATACCTATTATTATAGGGATTGCGGCAAAGAATAAAACTCCGACACCCTTATTAAAATAATTTCGTATTCCGTCATAATCCTTCTCAGCCACAAGCCTTGCAAAAATAGGAAAAAGAGGCACCAAAAATGCCGTCACAAGAATTCCTACAGGAAACTGAAAAACTCTGTTTGCATACCCTATTGCAGTCCATGCACCTTCAGAAATTGATGAGGTGAAAAACATATCTACATAAATATGCACCTGTCCGACTGTTGAACTCAATACAGCAGGGAAAAGCAGCTCGCAAATTTCTTTAAAATGCGGATTGTTCATAAATTCGAAATTAGGTTTGACTTTAAAACCCAATTTTCTGACATTCGGGTATTGTATAACAAGCTGCAAAATTGCGCCGATTGTTGTTGCCCAGGCAAGCGCAAATCCTTTTTGATCATTCGGCGCAGCCGCAACTGATACTGCAATAATTGCAACACTCATAATTATCGGCGACAAATTCGGCAGCATAAACTGCTTATAAATAATCAAAATTCCGTAATAAATCCCGACAATACCGCCAATTACCAAAAGAGGGGTCATTATTTTCAAATGCATAGCAGCAAGTTCAATCATCTCAGAAGATCCGCCGGAGATAATCAACCCCATCACAGGTTTTGCGAAAATAAATATCAATACTGACAAAACAAGAAAAAACACGGTAGTTGCAGTCGTAAAAGTTGAATACAATTTATTCACATCATCTTTTGGCTTTTCTCTCAAAGAGGGTATCAGTTTTGAAAAAACAGCAACCGTTGCACTGTGAAAAGGCCCCCCTACTCCGCCTAATAAAATTAATGACAAAGATGGTATTTGATAAGCATAATAATAAGCATCAGACACCATAGAAGCGCCATAATAATTTGCAATAACAATATCTCTTATAAAACCTATCAGCTTACTTACAATAGTAACAACCGCAATTAGCCAGGCAGCTCTTAAAACACTTGCAGTTTTTTCTTCACCAGATACTGTCGTTGTCATTTTTTCCCACCAATTCTACAAACAATCTTAATCCTTTATTCTTACCTTCTTCAATCGGGTATGAAAAAACTACATTATTGTGCCCCTTTTTTATATAATCTGAAATATTTACCCTGACACATCTGTTTCCGCCAAAAATACTTGTCGGAAGCTCAAATGTATAGTCTTTGCCGTTTATATTTGCATTTAATTTACTAACCTGAAATTTGTTATCAACAACAATATTTGCAAATTTTTTATCGGCATAAAAATGCTGGGCAACAGTATTTTGTGCACTGTCACCGGAAATTATAACCGGCTTTGTCCCGAGAATTATTCCCGTGTAATAATGCTGTAAAATTTTCTCATAAGGAAGATGAAGCTCGCTTCCCATAAAGCCGGCACCGTACTGGCTCATCCCGACACCATGCCCGAAACCGCCTCCAAAAGCCGCGACTGACACAAGATTCCCTTCTTCATCCTGTGCATTTTCAAAAACCACATTTGCACTTGGCAAAGCCTTGCCGTCTTTTTTTAACAATCGTCTTACGACAAGCTCCTTAAAAACTTTATAGGTTTGCGTCTGGGTAACAACTTCCATCTCTACAATCTTGCCGGAGTCACCGCGCCTTAAAACTTTCAATTCAACAAGTGTATCCAGCTTGTCGCCTTTATTAAATACAGGTTTTACAAACCCCGTAGCAGATTGTTCAGCAAGCGTTGTTTCCAAAACTTTTTTCAATTCATCAGCCTGCCATTCTCTTGTCCATCTGAAATACGGGGATCTAATATCGTAAGAATCAGGAGTTGATTTGTAATACTCACTTGCTTCTTTTTCCGTATTTAAAGGTTTTTGATAAAGAATATCAGGTTTTGCTTTTAAATAAGGTTTTTCATTAGAAGGAAATTCTTTAGTATTCGGATCCGAAAATGCATGAGAATAACTTTCCGTATATCCTCCGGCAGTAGAAGAATATTGAGCAAGAATTAAATCCCAATCATATAAAGCAACAATACCTTCTGTCTGCTCAACAGCCTTATCAGATAATTCTTTTTCCGAATTTGCCCCGAAATAAACCTGGCTTGCAACAGAATCTACAACATCATAATTCGGAGATGATTTTACACGCGGCGACAATACATAATTTCTTGCAGCAACACACTGTGCTTTTAATGCTTCCAGCCCAAAACGCACAGGCATTTCATTCGGAACAACCCCCCGCAGATAATCTTCAACCGGAATTTTATTTACCAAATTAAACTGTACGCCTGTCGGCGATTTAACTATATAAAGCTCCCCGCGATATAATGCCTGGGCTCCGGCACGTTTAAGTCCTTTTACTCCAAGCAGTCCCTGCGGACATTTAAAGCTTAAAGAACCTGAAACTTTTGCAATCTCTTCATTATTATCATTTTTTAAAGTATAAGTTAAATCTTGATTTATATATACATTTACATTAATATTCGCATCAATTGTCTTAATTAAAGCGCCGTTATTATATATTTCCAAAGCTGAAGTGCCAAAAATACCTGTGTTTTTATATACATAAGTACCAAAAGAAGTGGTTCCTATTCCGACTCTTATAATGTCATATGCCGGCACTTTTTGCGCACTTTTTATTTCTGCCTCCTGTGCTATATGCAAAGTCGCATCAGGAACTGGGGAAAAAGCATAACAACTTTCCGCCCAAAGACCCGTCAAGACTATTAAACAGCCTAGAAAGCCAAAGAATCTGCTTATTTTGCTTCCCACGTTGTTCCGTCCTTTGAATCTTTTAATACTATTCCGCACTCATCCAAAGCTATTCTTATAGAATCCGCAACGCTCCAGTTTTTCTCTTCTCTTGCTTTTTTTCTGTATTCAATAAGCTCATTCATTGTGCCGAATTGTACACCTAGTTTTTCCGAAACATAAGCCAGTGCTTTATTAAGCTCTTCTTGTGAAAGTTCTGCTTTTTCAAAGCTGAACCCGAGCACTCCCGCTAATTTAAACAGCACCGTAAACGCATCTTTATCATCTTTGTTTGCTTTATTTGTAAGCTCAAATAAAACCGCAAGCGCTTTTGATGTATTTAAATCATCATCCATAGCCTCAACAAAACTCTTGTATTCGTCAGTTTGAGTAATATCCAAAGCTTCATTAACAGGAGTACGTTTTGCGTTAAGCATTCTTTTTACACCAGCCTGAGCAGAGGATAAAGCTTCATCCGAAAACTCTACAGGCATTCTGTAATGATTTGTCAGAATAAAAAATCTTATGGTATTTGCATCATAACGTTTTAAGAGCTCATCAATAGTCAAAAAATTTCCGAGAGATTTTGACATCTTTTCTTTATTTATCGTAACAAACCCGTTATGAAGCCAATAATTTACAAATTTGCAGCCGTTTGCACATTCTGATTGTGCTATTTCATTTTCGTGATGCGGGAATATTAAATCAGCACCGCCGGCATGAATATCTATGGTTTTGCCAAGATATTTTCTGCTCATAGCTGAACACTCTATATGCCAGCCCGGACGCCCGACACCCCACGGTGATTTATAACCGAATTTTTCATCCTTTTTCCAAAGAGCAAAATCAAGAGGATCTTCCTTATGTTCCCCAATCTCAATTCTTGCACCGCTTTCAAGTTGATCTATAGGCTGTTTTGAAAGATAACCGTACTTAGGAAATTTCTTTACCCTGAAATAAACATCGCCGTCAGTTTCGTACGCATAACCTTTACTTATCAAATCTTTTACAATAGAAATCATTTCGCCTAAAGTCTTTGTTGCAAAAGGTTCAATATCAGGTTTTGATACATTTAAAGCTTTCATGGAATTATCAAACTGCTTGTACCAATATTGAGAAACTTCCTCAGGAGATTTACCCTCTTGCTCTGCTTTTTTTAAAATTTTATCGTCAACGTCAGTTACATTTCTGCAATATGTAACATCATAGCCTCTAAATTTTAAATATCTGTATAAAACATCCCATGTTATATAGCATCTTGCATGACCCAAATGAGCATAGTCATAAACAGTCGGGCCGCAAACATACATTTTAACCTTATTGCCATCAATAGGAGTAAACTCCTCTACCTGATTTGTATAAGAATTATGCAATCTCATAAATAATATCCCTCTTTCAATTTAATCTTAACATAAACAACAATGAAATAAAGATTTGTTAAGCAAAATTTAAATAAAAAGCAATTATTTAAAATTGATATACTTTATATACGTATAGTGAGGATATTTAAATACAAGGAGATGAAGTATGCCTAATAATGTTACAACAACAGTACAAAACGGAGAAACATTAAGTCTGTATGCAAAACTTTACGGCTGCAGCGTAGAAGAGTTAACAAATTTAAATAAAGGTAAAATCGGAAAAAACGGTCAGATAAGAGAAGGTGAAGTTTTGATTATTCCAATCGGCAAAAAACCTAAAGAAACAAACAAAGCCGGACGCACAACAATGCAGGAGAAGTTAAACTGGTTTAATGACAGACTGGAAGAGGCGAAATTAAAAATTTACGACCCTAAATTAACCAGCGCCGAAAGAGAAAAATATGAACAGGAATATATAAATCTTCTTAATCAGCAAAAAGCAAGGAATGAAGTTGCAAGTTTATCAATAAATAAAGACAGAATGCATTTTGATTTGACACTAAAAAAAGATATAACAATCAGCGAATTCAGAAAATTATTCCCTGAAATCGGAAAAAACTTCAGCGACTATGCAGATGACACAAAACAAACCAGATACAAAAACGGCGAAGGTTTTATAAGAAATCCGGATGTTATAGTCTTACATCAGGGTGCACACTTTAGCCTTAAAACACAGGAAGTTGCTAATCAGGGATTTTTTAGCGAACTCGGAACATCTATCCAAAAAACTCTAGGTTGGGGCGAGTTTGACTAGAAAGAAATCTTTGAAATATAGTTAAAAATTTCAAATACCGGTGGAATTAAATCTTCTGCCGGTATTTTTTCATCCAGCTCAAGAGTTATTGTCGCAATATTTCGCTCAACACCGCAATATGTTCCAAAACTCCCAGGAGTCGGATAACCGATACTTTCTTCAACAGGATAATTTATTATTTTTGAAATTTCTTCCGCAATTTTTTTTGCCGGCCCGTCGTAGTTTACTACTTTGTATGGCGCATGAAGCGTTAATATTAATTCAGGTTTGTATTCTTCAATCACATCAATTAAAAATTTCGTTTCAATTTCGCTTGCCGGAGCAGCCCCTCCGTAATAATCAGTAGAACTGTCATCACAAGTTGCATTCTCCCCTTCGTTCTTACCCCAATTCTTTGTCGGGAAATTTCTGTTCAAATCAA
>CALUUU010000094.1 GCA_944324035.1 Candidatus Gastranaerophilales bacterium | reverse complement strand
CGCCTCGGATTATTCGGGATGTCGCCGGAGTAACGTCCGGCTCCATCTAACGGGCTGGGTTCACTTCGTTCACACGGCGCCCTACCGAAAATCCGATTTCGCAATGACGCAAAGTGTCATGTAGAAAGCGAAACAGTCATTCGGAGGGCTTTAGCCCGAAGAATCTCGTGTATAAATAGATACTTCGCTATCGCTCAGCTACGCATACAGGTTCACACGTCCTCGCTCCGCTGCGGCGGTTCACTTTGTAAGGATGACGTTTTATAGTATCTGCAGGATTTGCTAGATAAGTCCAAAATAATTAAATAACGATTACAACGTAGATATAATCTGCCCGACGACATCACCGTGGTTGGTTTTTATATCGTAATCCGCAGGGATATCCGCCCAATGTAGATTTTTCAAAGCGTCTATCACAACAAATTCTCTTGCTCTCATATCACAGTCAGAAATTTTTACGACAAGGCATTCTTCATTTTCAATATTTACAACAATACACAAACCGCCTGCTCCGACTTTTGCAACAAGCTTTTTTGAATTTTCAATAATTTTTGTATCAGTTCTGCATTCCCCGCCGATAATATATGGATGATTTAAAAATGCATTTCTGATTTTTACATACTCTTCAGAACAGAAAAGATTTAAATAACCTTTTCCCATATTTTCAAGCGGCATTGAATATATAGGAACCCCGCAGCCATCTTTTGTTGCAGGATATTCCTTTTTTAACTCGCATAATTCATAAATCCGTTCTTTAATTAATTTTTGCAGCGGATGAAAAGGTTCATCGTAAGTTGCCATATCCCAATTATGCATAGCGCAAAGCCCAAGCATCATAATATGTTTTCCTGAACAGTTGTGATGCAAGACAGTCGGCTCCTCGTCATCCAAAAGCATTCTTTCCCGTTCCGTATAAGAAAGGGGCTTTTGTGTGCCGCATTTCAAATAACTCTCATCAATACCTATTTTTTTAAGAAGTCCGCGTGCAATATCTATATGGCATTGTTCACCTGCATGAGAAGCACAGCAAAAAGCAATTTCCTCTTCTGTCATATCATACGCTTCGTCCATGCCAAAATCTATTATTAAAGAAGCCTGCAGAGGCTTTGCACAAGAACGCAGATAAAAAGGATATCCTCCGCATTCACCGACTCTATCTATAACATGAACCCTGTTTAGCACCATAACATAACCGAAATGCTGTTCTTCCACAAGTCCGTCACGGACATACTTTAAAAGAGTATCCGGAGAATTAATCATCATATTTTTTCACCATATCAATTATTCTGCTCATAGTCTGCTTTAAGGCATTATTCTCATTTTTTAAAGCTTTAATTTCATCTTCAAGTTTTTTAACATCATTTACAGGCAGCTCGCTGTCAGGAAAAGTTTCAGGATTAAGAACAAAACGCTTTCTGGAATCTGCTTTTAATTTAAACAAGGTTTTGACACTCTCCTGGGTAATAAATCCGAGCCTTACAAGAATTTTCCCGATAAGTTCATGCTGTCCGCGCTCAGCAAGCCTGCGCTGTTCTGCAAGAGCAACATCCAACTGATCTATGGTAATTGAACCATTTTTCAAAAAGTAATCGCCTGTAGGGAATTTTCCTGCAATAAATCCTGCCATTGCATAGATTTCTTCAGCTTCCGGTGCTTCTATATAATTTTGTTCAAGACAGAATATATAATACTTTGCAACCTCTTCTATAGAGAGAAACATATTCAAAGAAATTTCCAAAATATTATATTCACTATGGACAAATTTTAAGAAATTATAAATATTATTGTCTAAGCCGCCTGACTTATCCCACAATTCGTTTTTCCCTTGAAATGTCAGTGTAGGCACATGCATGGCAAACAGATGATCAATATTTTTTATAATATAACGTTCACAGTAATTCTCTTTCATATTTTGATATAAACGATAATATACAACCTGCTTAACCCACAACGGGTATGCAAGAAGTTTATTTATAAATAATTTAAACAAATTTCTTTTCACAACTACCTCTCGCGCTTTATTATACACCATAAAGTTATTAATTTCAACAGATTACGCAAACATTCCCCGAAACTCTATTGATTTATTCCTCTTAGGAATGTAAAATAAATTCAGGAATAAGGAGAAAGATTTTTATGGAAAAGGTAAATATCAGGAAGATTGTAGTTTTTATACTGGCTCTCGCCGGTTTTATTACATCTGTCAAACTTGCAATGATTTATTATGATGTAAACTTTAATGCTTATGCACTGCCAAGTTTTTGTTCTATAAATGATTTTGTGGACTGCGACGGGGTTGCAAAAACAAATGAATCTCAATTTTTCGGAATACCTCTTGCTTATTGGGGATTATTTTTATACTCATTTATTTTCCTTATGCTTGCAGCAGAAAAATTGAAAGACATTAAACTATTTAACTTCAGAATATTTAAGTTTATGGAAGTGTTTAAAAATCCGCTTTCTTATATCGGAATGCTGGGGCTTTTGTCATTTACAATTTCAATGATACTGTTATGCGTAAGCCTTTTCGGCATTCATAAATTATGTGTATTGTGTGCAGTAACTTATATTTTAAATTTAATAATAGGGCTCGTGGCAATTGATTTTAAAAACGGCGGGATTGTTAAGGCATTCAAAGACAGTGTTAACGATTTTATTGACGCAATCAAAAACAGAGCATATTTAATTGCATTTGTAATAGTAATGATGATTGCTGCCGGAGGACTCTATTACACAACTACCTCATTAATTTTTGCACCACAGGTTAAGCAGCAAAAAGAATTCGGCGAATTTATTGACGCAAAAACGAACAAATATGCAGTTGACGGAAATGTTTTAGGCGACCCTGATGCTAAAGTTGTTGTATATACATATACAGACTTCAACTGCCCTATCTGTGAAGCTTTTAATATAATGATTCATAAAGCTGCAAAAGAAATGAAGGGAGTAAAATTCATTCATAAAAATCTTCCTCTTGATATGGAATGCAATCCTTTCTTAAGACAGCCTTTCCACGAAGGCTCCTGCAGAATGGCGCGTTATGCAATGGCTGCAGAAAAACAAGGTAAATTTTGGGCAATTAATTCGAAATTCTTTGAACTTCACCCGCAGTCAATTGAAGAAATCATTAAAATTGCAGAAGATTTAAATCTTGACATAGATAAGTTAAATCAAGATGCTAATTCAAAAGAAATTAAGGATGAGCTTGCTAACGAAATAGAACTGGCTTATACGCAAGGTATTAATGCAACACCTTCAATGAAAATCGGAAACAATGTATATGTCGGCATGAAACCTTACAGCCAATTTCTTAAACTATTGGAGGATGCAGGTGCAAAAAGAAGATAAAACAATAATTCTTCACGCCTGCTGTGCTATTTGTTCAGGATATCCCGTATCTATGTTAAAAGATGCGGGGTATCTTGTTAAAGTATATTTTTATAATCCGAACATATATCCGGCAAAAGAATATTCCAAACGTCTTGAGGCAGAAAAAACTCTATGTGAGCATTTTAATGTTGAACTTATTGAAGGGGAATATGAGCCTAATGAATATTACCATTTTGTACAAGGGTTGGAAACCGAACCGGAAAAAGGAGCCCGCTGTGATAAATGTTTTGAACTGCGGCTTAAAAAAACTGCAGAATTGTGTAAAAAATTAAACATCCGTAATTTCACAACATCAATAGTGATAAGTCCTCACAAAAGTTTCCAAAAATTATCCGCAATAGGCAGAAAAATTGCGCAAGAATATAATCTTAACTATATCGACATAGATTTCAAGAAAAAAGACGGATTTTTAAAAACAAATAAAATCTCAAAAGAATTAAATTTATACAGGCAAAATTACTGCGGCTGCAAATTTGCTCTTCCAAAATCTTGAAATTACATAGCAAATTTTACAGATACTATTAAAAGCCAGTCATTCCGAGGGCTTTAGCCCGAAGAATCTCATGTGGAACGAGCCCCTTCACTTTCGTTCAGGATGACAATTTATTGTACTACTGCGGTTCACTTTATAAGGATGACGCAGTTTTGTCAGTTTTTAGTGAAATTTGTTATATATGTTTCCAAAACTAACATAAAATTTTACATTCCCCCTATAAACTATTTTCAAGTTAAATAATTTATAGTATCATTTTTAATAAGAAGATTTTGAGAGGGGATAAAATGAAAAAATTTGTTATTGCTTTACTGGTTTTATTTATCGGAAGCTGCACTTTTGCAACGGAAGATTTACAAAAATTTGAACTGGAAAACGGTCAAACCGTTATAATAAAAGAAGTAAGGTCAAATCCTATTGTAACACTCGATACCTGGATAAAAACAGGTTCAATTAACGAAAATGATGCTAATAACGGGGTTTCACACTTTTTGGAACACCTCTTCTTTAAAGGCTCAAAAAACCACGCACCGGGAGAATTTGACAAACTGTTAGAAACCAAAGGTGCAATAACAAATGCAGCAACAAGCAAAGATTTTACTCATTACTACATAACTATCCCTTCAAAATATTTTACGGAAGCGCTTTCTCTACATGCGGATATGCTCTTAAACCCTCTAATTCCGCGTAAAGAGCTTGAAATGGAAAGAAAAGTTGTCTTGGAAGAAATATCAAAAGATGAAAATTCCCCGACAAGTGCCGTATATGAAAACTTAGTAAATTTAATGTATACAACCCATCCTTACAAAAGAAAAGTTATTGGAACGAGAAAAAATATCGGAACCATACACAGGGATGAGATACTTGATTATTACAACAAATGGTATTCCCCAAGCAATATGGTTACGGTAATTACAGGCGATGTAGATACAAATACGGTATTAAACCTGGTTAAACAAAACTTTGCTAAAGAAATACAGAAAAGTCCAAAATCGGCTTACCAGAAAGAAAAACCTCTCACAGAACAAAAACGCAACACGCAATATATGAATGCACAAACCGGCTATATGCTTATCGGGTTCAGAGGGGTAGATATTAATGACAAAGACAGTTATGCACTTGATGTTTTGGCAACAATTCTCGGAGAAGGCCGCTCATCAGTCTTTTATAAAAATATAAAAGACCGCTTACAGCTTGCAAATACAATATCAGCTTCAAATTCCGGATTCAGGGATGACGGAATATTTTATGTGTCAGCAACCTTTAACCCGGAAAAGCTGCAAAGACTTGAAAACGAAATATTTGAAGAAATAAAAAATATACAAAAAAACGGCGTAACAGAAGAACAGGTTAGTCTTGCAAAGAATATAATAGAACGCGATACATATTATGCAAGAGAATCAATATCAAATATAGCGCAGGAAATCGGCTATATTATGGTAACTTCCGGCGATATCGGGGTATACGAAAACTACATAGACAATATTAAAAAAGTCACCCCGCAGGATGTAAAAAATGCAGCGAACAAGTACCTTGGCGTAAATAAATCTGCTGTTTCAATAGTACTGCCTGAAAGCTGCAAGGAAGTTAAAGTTTCAAATAAAACTTCTGTTACGGCAGCACCAACACTAAAGAGTTCAGCAAACGGAACAGAAGAATACACACTTGCAAACGGGGCAACATTACTTTTGACGCCGAATAAAACAAATGAAATTGTTGCGATAAGCATATTTGCAAGAGGCGGAAATTTCATAGAATCAAAATACGGTATTGGAAACCTGACAGCCTCTGCTATGATGAAAGGGACAAAAAAATATACATCACTGGAACTTGCGGAAATTTTAGAAGATAACGGGATAAAAATAGAACCCGGCACGCGTTCTGATGCATTTTCAATAACTGTTTTAACAACAACGCCGGAATATGCAAAAACACTGGAGTTATTAAATGAAATCGTAAATAATGCTACATTTACAGAATACGAACTTGAAAAGGTTAAAAACGACAAAATTAATGCAATAAAAAATTCGCGCGATATTCCGTTGAATGTGGCAATTGAAGAATATAAACACCTTATATTTGATGGAACTCCGTATTCTAATTCAACCATAACGCTTGAAAAAAACATTCCGGCAATATCACGGGAAGATATAATAAACTACTACAATACAATATTTGCACCGCAAAACATAGTAATTTCAATAAACGGGAATGTTGATTTAGATAAAACAGCACAAGCTTTTTCTACCATGTTCCATTCAAATACAAAACCGGCATTTGAATTTCAAACAAGAGCAAACGAAATAAAACCAATAGAAACCGCGCGGACTTGTATAAAACAAATTCCTGAAACTAATACTGATTGGATATTTTTGGCCTGGCAGACAGCAGGATTAAATAATAAAAAAGATTATGCCGCATTACAGGTCATTGATGCACTGTTAGGAAACGGAATGAGCTCCCGCCTGTTTAAAAACTTAAGAGATCAGCAAGGTCTTGCATATCAGCTTGGTTCCGGGTATTCCGCGAATGTCTTAAAAGGAGCTTTTGTTGTATACATAGGCACTAACCCGGAAAATTATGACAAAGCATTAAACGGATTATGGGCAGAAATTAACAAGTTGAAAACAGAATTTGTCGGGACAAAAGAATTACAGGAGGCAAAAGATAAATTAACCGGACAATTTGTAATCGCGTTAGAAACAAATCTTGATAAAGCTGTAACCACAGGCTGGTTTGAAACAGCAGAAGATAACTACAAATTTGTAAATGAATATGACAAATTAATCAATTCCGTTACAGAATCTGATATAATGAGAGTAGCAAACAGATATTTCAATAACAGATATGTCTTATCCGCAGTAAAAAAATAAGGAGATAAAAGAATGAAAAAGCTAGTATTAGGAATTGCACTATTGATATTTAGCATCCTGCCTGGAATGTCACTTGAAAATTTAAACTTCAAATACGGCTACATTTCAGACAATGCAAAAGTAATTACGCAAGACGACTATGCAGGGATTACAGCTATTATTCAGGAACTTAAAGAAAAAACAACTGCGGAAATCGCTGTTGTCACTGTAAAATCACTACAGGGACAATCAATTGAACGAACAGCCACTGAAATAGGCAGAAAATACAAAGTGGGAGCCGCAGATAAAAATAACGGAGTTGTAATATTAGTTGCACCTAATGAAAGAAAAGCCAGACTTGAAGTTGGGATGGGACTTGAAAGTGAAATTACAAACCCGAAAGCTGATTCAATAATGAATACTGATATGGTACCTTATTTTGCCAAAGGAGATTACTCCAAAGGAATATACAGAGGAGTTGCCTCAACAGCAAATTTAATAGCCGGCGCATACGGTGTTGAATTAACCAATACGGCAAACGCTCCTGCAAAAACAGCAGGTGCCCCGTCATCTTCCAAGAAGTCAAATGTACCATTCTGGGCGTGGCCTATAATTATAATTGCCGGATTACTCGGAATAGGTAAAAAAGGCAACTTCGGCGGAGGAGGAGGCTTCTCCGGAGGCAAGGGCTCAACAGGAAGCTGGTAAAATATTAATTCGCATTATAACATTTAAAAATCAATCTCAATAAGTATTCATTTTTGTAAAGAAAATTTTTATAATCTTTACATAAGGGCATGTTTATTATTAAAATATGTTATAAAAGGACGGATTAAAAATTGTTAAATAATTACGAAAGCTTTGATAATTCTGAAACATCATCCAGAAAATCAGCATTGGTACAAGAGAGAGTAGGGCTTGTTTCGGCTCATATGTATAAACAATTTCTTGACTATCAGCATGCAACAATTAATACTGCGGAAATTTTCAGCAGAATGATAGAAGAAATTATGGATGTGACGGATATTTTAAAAGAAGCTTTTTCTTCACGCGGAGTCACGACTCAAAACATATATGTGGACACTGACCCGCAAAAATCCGTTGTTATAATGAATATCTTATGGCATAAGATTAGTTTTACAACACGCTGCAACTTTCAGCCCCAGGTGCTATACAGAGAAAATTTAAATCATTTATTTTCCACAAGGATTATGGCGATAAAGGGCAACTACAATGAAATTATGCTGGGAGTAAAAGACCATAAAGAAGAAATGGCAAGACTGCTTGATGAAGAAATTGCATCGCTGTTTGTGCCGGCTGAAACAACCCACAACGCAATTTTAAAAATCAGACATTTAGGCGGCAGAGAGTTACCGTTAAATCAAACGGATGCACCGAGAGAATTTGTTTTGAAGGTAGTTGAAACAGTCTGCGGCGGCGGTTTTTACCACGAAGAAGGCTCCAGAAAAAGTTTTAATATATAATTTTAACCGAGTACTTGTAAAATCATCAAATATAAGTTAAAATTATAATAGTTGTTTTAATTTTATGGAGGATATATCAAATGTTAAAACCTGAAAACACTAATAACAGCAGTATTCTCC
>CALUUU010000093.1 GCA_944324035.1 Candidatus Gastranaerophilales bacterium | reverse complement strand
TTATATATTTTGTGTCATAATTTAATCATGTTAAATAAAATCCTTTTTTGGTTAAATAATTCACGTTTGTTTTCTTTACCAATGACAGTTATGTCGTGGCTTGTGATTTTTATTTATTCGCTAAAACAAGGCGGAAATGTTTTAAACGGGCTGCTTGCACTTGTTGGAATTGCGTTTGCCCATCTTGCAACAAATTTGTTTGATGATTATGTTGATTACAAAGCTCTTTCAAAAGATAAAAGTTTTTTGGAAAGTGCTGTAAAATCCAAATGCAGTTATATAAAAGATGGTTCTGCCACTTTAAAGGATGTCCTGAAAGCTGTATGTGTTTATTGTGCAATAGCTTTTTTTATCGGAGTTATTCTTACAATCCGCTGTGGGTTTCCTGTGATTATTCTTGCTTTAATAGGAGGTGCTATTACGCTTGCTTATGCGAAACTTTCAGCTTTTGGGTTTAGTGAGCTGGCGGTTGGTACTGCATTCGGGCCATTGCTGTTTGAAGGGGTGTATTATGTAATGACCGGAAAGTTCTCTTTTAATGTGTTTATGTTATCGTTGGCTGTTGTTGTATTTACAATCGGGCTTTTATATACTCATACGCTTTTGGATTATGATGGTGATATTTGTGCTCATAAAAAGACGCTTTGCTGCAGGATAGGGAATAAAAATACTGCATTAAATCTATTATTATGGCTGTATTCTTCCGGGTATTTGTTTTGTATTATGCTGGTTTGGGTTGAACAAAGTTTATGGTATTTATTGCCGGTTTTAACTGTTCCGTTTGCAATTATGCTGTTTGTTTTGATGAGATTGTACAATGATGATAAGAATATGGTGCCGGAAATTAACTGGTGGTATTACCCGCTTGATAATTGGGTAAAGATTACGGAAGAAGGAACTCAAAGTTTTTATCTGCGGCTTTTTCAGGCACGTAACCTTATGATGTGGTTTTCTTTGCTTATGATTGCTGCTGTATATTTAAGTTAGCTGAGTATACAACTTTACTTAGTGTCATCTAAAAGCAGAAAGTGTTCCACTTGCAAAAAGTATGAACATAGTTTATACTAAAGGAAAAAGGAGGATAGAAGTATGCAAAAGTCAATAATAGTACGGAAACACCGGGGGGGGGGTATCTACATCTAAGGTATTACAAGGGTTTGAGCCCATTAGCCATTGCGGCAAGCCTGTCATTCTGAGGGCTTTAGCCCGAAGAATCTCGTGTAATAGGAGATCTTTCGCTTCGCTCAAGATGACAGGTAAAAGACAAAAAGCGGCGTTTACGCTAGCTGAAGTTCTTATAACCCTTGGAATTATAGGGATAATAGCAGCCATGACCTTACCTACATTAATCGCTAACTACCAGAAAAAAGTAGTAGAAACGAGGGTAAAAGCATTTTATTCAAAGATGAATCAGATTTATTTAAGGTCATATGTAGATAACGGTGACACAGCAGATTGGCTGGTATCTAAAAGGTATACATATGATGAAACTGTAGATTGGCTTAAGAAATACTTCTTACCATATACACAGGGATTTGATTTGCAGTCTGCAACCACAACGAATGAAACAGAAAGCGGTCCTTGGACACAAAATGTTGTTATTGTTCGAATTCCGGATGGTACTGCTTATGCATTTTCTGTAGATGAAAATGGTATGGATATTGGATTTTTTGTTAACGGGAATATTAATGATTTAGATCCAAGAAATAAATTTACATTTCAGTTTTCAAAACGGAAAAACTATTTGACAGATGAGGGCTCAATGGAAAAACAAAGTCTGAATTTTATTGATCCATATATCTTAAATTGGGATGGAAATCGTGAAACTTTAAAAACCCACCACACCTGGGGATGTTTTAAAGGCTGTACAAATTGTGCATATTGTACAAAACTTCTCCAATTAAACGGCTGGGAAATTCCGGATGATTACCCGTGGTAAGTTTTTAATGTATTTTGCATTATTTGCTTATATGTTATCCTCATTGTTAATAAAATTTAATATATTAATTTGAGGATAGCAATTTTTTTTTTTCTGATGTATTATTCTAAACATCACTTTATTTATATAAATAATGTGATGGAAAGTGAAAATATGAAATTATTAATAGAAAAAGAATTAAATTCCACGGATAAAATTCTAAAGCCGGATTTTAACTCAAAAACAGGTCGTGAATTTTTGGTCTTTTATCTGCAGACAAAATTCAGGCAAATACTGGCTTATGATAAACGTTGCGAAGCCCCGATATTTATAAGTGTTAATCCTGCATTCATTAGTCGTTTTTCAAAGAGGTTGATAAATAATCCTTCCAAGCGTCTGCTAATAGGAATTACAGGTGAATCTGCATCAGGTAAATCTACTATTTGTACTGAAATTAAAAGAAATATTGAAAATCTTTGTATGCCTGTTTCAATTTTGAGTACAGACAATTATTTTAATGATATTTCAAAATTAATTGCCAAATACGGCAGCTTTGATAATCTGCGCGACAACGGTTATGATGTTGATGCACCTACAAGTTTTCAGCTTCAAACATTAAAGAGAGATCTTTTGTCGCTTTCGGAAGGCAGAAATATAAAAGCTCCGATGTATCTGCCAATCGGAACCGGTATTTCTGTCCCGCAGGCTCAGGATATTTATTCGCGAAAAGTTATTGTAGTCGAAGGGATTGCTACAATGTATGAAGATGTCCAGGATATATTTGATATAAAAATATATGTAGAAGCTGATAATGAGTTAAGAAAAAGCCGTTTTATGTCAAGAGCTCTGCTCGAAAGAAATCAAAGCCGCGAAAATGCCCTCAAGCATTGGGATTATATAGCTAATGCCGGCGAAAAATATGTAAAACCTTTCAGAAGCCAGGCTGATCTTATTCTTAACGGAAATGCTGATTTGGGGTATTTTGCAGAAATTTTAAAATATATCCATGCAATTACAAATAATTTTGAGCAAATTCCTGTCTAATTTAACATAACTTAATATTTAACGTTTTTTTGCCAAATATAAGAATATATGTTATCATTTTAATTAATATATTACTGTACATTTTTTGACATGGTAAAAATAAATACATTAAAAGATTGATACGTTATTTTAAATGTTTTTATATAATTAGTGTGTCAAACAACTAACTTAAGAGTGATGAGAGAGAAATTGGATTTAAAAAATAGTATGAAAAATGTGGCAGGGATACCTATGAAAAAAAGAATTAAGATTATATTCACGCTGGTATTTGCTTTTGTTCTGGCGTTGAATCTTTCCGGTTGCGGGCAAAAATCTGATACAGAAACCGTACCTGACGAATTGCCGCAGCAGGAAACTGAAATTCCGCAGGATGATGTTCCGGCTGAAAATAATACGGTAGACATTCCGCAGGAAGAGGACACTGATAAGATGGTTGCCGTTCCTGTTGAAGATCTTGGCAGGGCTAATCCTTTCTTGCCGCCAGGTGAAGCAGCATTGGTGGCTTCTGCACCTACGGAAAAATTACAGTATGATTTGCTTGAACCTTTAGATGCACCTGTTGCTGATGAAACAGCACAGAAAATTGTCACTACAAAAGTTTCAGGTATAATGTATGATAAGAGTAATCCATCTGCTATATTGAATATAGAAGGTGCTGATTATCTGGTCAGATCAGGGGATGTAATAAACGGTTATAAAGTCTTGGCTATCAGCAAAAATAATGTTACGGTTCAAAAAGGCTCGAATATTTATAAAGCCGGTGTCGGACAATTGGTAGCGGATGGTCAGGTAGATGTTACTTATAATAATGTCGCAAATTTAAATAAGAAATTTGGCGGTGGGAAAAAGTAGAGTTATAAAAATAAGAAGATAAGCAGGAGCAGCGATGAAAGATACGATTAGAAAATTTACGGTATGTACGATGTTGTTAGCGTTTGCGCTGGCAACTCCGGTGTCATCTTTGGCAATTGGCAGTACAAATGATCTGCTGGCATATAGCGCAGATTATATCCCTTCAATCAGAAGCAGTGAACCTTCTGTAGTAAAATTAGAGGGTGACAGTGGTATAACCAAGAAAAATACTGTTGTTAATTTAAGTTTGCGTGATTCTGATGTAAAGCAGGTTTTAAGAATGTTCGCCGATAAGGCAGGTCTTAATATCATTTTTAAGGGTGATATAAAAGATACTGTAACTATGGATCTTGTTAATATTCCTTTAAATTCGGCTTTTGATATGGTATTAACTGTAGCTGATTTAGCTTACACTCTTCAGGATAATACTTTGATTATTACAAAGAATGATGACAAATCAAGTGTTGCTAAGCAGGAAATGGCAGTTATACCTGTAAAATATGTAGATGCAGGAGCTTTAGCAAGATTTTTGAATGCTAATATATATGGGATGAAAAAGCCTGGGTTGTCCGGTTCTGAAATTGCCACAACAAACCCTGCTTCTAACGAAGTTTTAATATTTGGCAGCAACAACGATGTTGCTATTGCGAAAAAAGTTATCAGCCAGTTTGATAAAAAACCGGTTGTAACTTCATTTAAAGTAAACCATACAACTCCTGCCCAGATGGCAGATATGATTTGTAAGCTGTTATTGCCAAGCGCTGGTTCTGCGGCTGGTGGTGCTGCCGGAATTTTGACAGGTGCTGCTGATGGTGATATTACATTAGGCGAAGGTACTGTTGCTTGTTCCGGAGATGCTGGAGATACAGGCGGTAAGTCAGCTACCCCGTTAGGATTAAAAAGCTTATCTGTAGCTTATTATACTCAACTTGGTACGGTAAATCTTATCGGTGGTTCACCGCAGCAGATTGAGATGGTAAGAGATTTTATCGCAACAAATGATAAACGTCAGCCTCAGGCATATATTGAATTTTCTATCATTGAATTAAATGAATCTGGGTCAAGAGAATTCAATAATACTTGGAGTTATACAAGCAAGCACTTCTCTGTAGTAACTGACAACGAAGGTTCTACTTCATTTGGCAGTCAGGGTGTTGGGTTGTTCGGCGGTCAAAACAGACCGACTTACCAATTGCCTGTAACAGGTTCTAATCTGCTTGTTTATACTTTGCAAATGATTGTTCAAAACGGTAAAGGACGTACAATATCAAATCCTAGAATTCTGGTTACAAACGGTCAGGAATCTACAATTGATATGACTGGTGACTACGTTAAAACCGTAACATCTCAGGTTGTACAAGGTACTTACTCAAGCAATGCTACAACTCAAAGAACATATGAAATCGGCGACGATGAGGGTATTAAAATTACTGTAACACCGTTTATTTCACCGGATGGATATGTTTATTTAAATCTGAAACCGGATTATACTACTGTTAAAGAACAAATATATGCAGCAGCTGCTGATGAGGAAGCCGCTGCAGCAGGTATGCGTGATTTGCAGGCAACATTACTCCAAAAAAGAAATTTAGAGTTGAAGAATGTACGTATAAAAGACGGTGATACTTTAGTTATCGGCGGGATGATGAGAGAACACGAAACTAAAACTGTAAATAAGATTCCGTTCTTAGGCGATATCCCTGGTATCGGAGCTTTCTTCCGCAGTTCAAGTGTTGATAAAGAAAGATCTGAATTGGTTATCTTAATTACACCAAAAATTATAGTTGATTCAGATGCATCTTCAGCCGGCGATTCTTTATAATAAATAAAAAAATGAACGAATTACAAAACAGATTAAAAAACAGTATAAATAAACAAATACTTAATAAAGTCGATAATACACTGATGGAACAATATAAATT
Organism: Candidatus Gastranaerophilales bacterium; assembly: GCA_944324035.1. Lineage (GTDB taxonomy): Bacteria > Cyanobacteriota > Vampirovibrionia > Gastranaerophilales > Gastranaerophilaceae > UBA1221. Next base: position 2,699 of record CALUUU010000093.1, on the reverse strand, counting down.
TGTTCCTATCAGTGTAAAAGACAAGTATTTATTTGTGGCAATAAATTCTACCTCAGACAAAGACACTATTAATGAGAAGATAAAACTTACATTAAATTATCCCATCAAATTTATTCAGGTTCCTGATAAAGATTTGGAAGAACTTATTGAAAATATTGTTGCGAGCATGTCTCCGGAACCTGAGCAGCCGCCTGCAGAGAAGGTTATTCCAAATGTTGTTCCTCAGCCGCAGTCAAAACTTGGTGAACTTTTAATTGAAAAAGGTTATATTACTGATGTTCAATTGCTTCAAGCTTTAGCAGAAAGCAAACGCCAAAAAGTTCCGGTTGGTTCAATGCTCTTTAAATTGGGGTTTATTTCTCTTGAGCAGTTAAAAGAAGCTTTGCACGGGCAAACCGGTTTTGATATGGTTACTGCTGATCAATTAGCTAAGCAGAGTGCTTTTATCAATATCTTGCCGGAAGATTTTATTAAGAATAACAAAGTTGTTCCGGTATCATCAGATGGAAAAACTCTTGTTTTAGGTGTTGTTGCGCCAGTAAAACCGGATGTATTAAAAGAAATTATTTATTTGACGGGTCAAAATCCAAAGCAGTTATTAATGACTCATTATGAGTTCACAAACTGTATGGAAACTTTCTTTTCTGAACAAAAGAAAGAAACCCAAAATATTATAAGACAAATTGAAGATGAAACCGCATCTTTGCAGGTTGAGGGTTCTCTGTGGGAGCAGGTTGACAGTGAACTTCAGGATTCAAGCGGTTCAATTGCCAAATTTGTTAACCAAATTATTACAACAGCCATTGATACACATGTATCAGATATTCACATTGAGCCAAGATTAAGCGGTTATATTGTCAGATATAGAAAAGACGGTATGTTATCAAAGGTTCTTGATATTCCTTCTAAGGTTGAAACTTCTGTAATTTCCCGTTTTAAAGTTTTGTCAAGAATGAATATTGCAGAACACAGGCGGCCGCAGGATGGTACGTTTTCAATTAAGTATAAAAATCAATCTTACGACTTCCGTATTAACACTCTTCCTGTTGCCGGCAAAGAGAAGGTCTGTATTCGTGTATTGGCGCCTGCTGTATCTTTGAATGCCGCTGATAAAAATATTAATCTTGTAGGTGGTACTCCGGAAGATATTGAAAAAATTAAGATAATGACTTGTTCCCCGAACGGAATTATTTTAACATCAGGGCCTACCGGTTCCGGTAAAACAACGACTTTGTATTCTGTCTTAAAGAGTTTGAATAATGAAGACGTAAACATTACAACTATTGAAGACCCGATAGAAATTAAGCTGGAAGGTATTAACCAATCCCAGATTAATGCAAAGGCAGGGATTACGTTTGCTTCCTGTATGCGTGCTATCTTACGTCAAGACCCTGATATTATACTTGTTGGTGAAATCCGTGACTATGAAACATTGGAAATTGCAATTTCTGCAGCCTTAACAGGTCACCTTGTATTAAGTACCGTTCACACAAACTCTGCTGCTGCAACGGTTACCCGTATGGTTGAAATGGGGGCAAAGGATTATCTGGTTGCATCAACTTTGGCAGGTGTAATTGCGCAACGTTTGGTAAGAAGACTTTGTGACGACTGTAAAGAAGAGTATTATCCTACCCGGGAAGAAGTTTCACAAATTACAGTGGACGAAGAGGAAATTGAAAGAATTATGAAGACGCCTCTGTATCGTCCAAAAGGCTGTAACAAGTGCGGATTTTCCGGATATAAAGGCAGATTGGGGCTTTATGAAATCATGACTATTAACAAGGGTATAAGAAAATTAATTGCTGCCGGAGCTCATGATATTGAAATTGAAGAACTTGCTATTAAAAATGGTATGAGAACCTTAAATCAGTCTTGTATCGGTCATATATTGAGCGGGCTGACAACTATAGATGAATTTGTCCGTGTACTTGGTATTGTAAATGAATAGGATTTTAGTATGGCAATATATAACTATGAAGCATTAAAAAACGGAAAAGAAGTTGTAAAAGGAAAAGTTGAGGCGGAAGATATACGGGAAGCCCGTGACAATGTCCGTAAACTTGGATTTTTACCGACAAAGGTCTATGAAGAGAAGATAGGTAAAACAGCAAAGGCTGATGCGGCATCAGGTGTAAAACCCGGACAGATGAAAACTCTCGGGCTTACTGATAAGATGGAATTTACATCTACTCTTCAAATTCTGGCATCATCAGGTATTCCGATGATTGAATCTTTAATGTTCATAGAAAATGATGCTGCAAAGTTAAAAATCAGACTTGTTGCAAAAGAGTTAAGACGTCAGATTATGGCAGGTGCAACTTTCGCTGATACTTTGGCTAAATATCCGGAACAGTTCGGACAGATTTATATAGGTCTTTGTAAAGCCGGTGAAGATTCCGGTGAATTGGAAAAGACATTAGATCGTTTGTTGGAAATTTTAACCAAACAGGCAAATATCAGAAGCAAAGTTATTGGTACATTGATGTATCCGGTCTTTGTAATTTGTTTGGCCGTAATTATTGTACTTGTAATGTTAATGTTTGTATTCCCTGTATTCAAAGACATGTTTGATAATATGGGTAAATCACTTCCTTGGATTACGCAGACATTAATGGATGCTGGGTTGTTTTTAAGAAAATACTGGATTTTTGTTGTTTTCATGCTTGGCGGTGCTGTGTTTTTAATTATGTATTTGTTTA
>CALUUU010000092.1 GCA_944324035.1 Candidatus Gastranaerophilales bacterium | reverse complement strand
GAGTCTGATAAGGAGAGACTGCGCAGTGCGCAGGAAAAAACAGGTCTGGCTGATGCGGTAATTGCAGGGCTTGCTAAAATTGAAGGACATAAAATTGCAACGATTATTATGGATTTTGATTTTATGGGCGGTTCAATGGGAAGTGTTGTCGGAGAAAAAGTTACAAGACTAATGGAAAAAGCAATTGAACTGCGTCTTCCTGTTCTTGCCATAACATCATCAGGCGGCGCCAGAATGCAGGAAAGTGCACTGAGTTTGATGCAGATGGCTAAAACATCACTTGCTGCCTCCAGGCTCGATGATGAAGGTATTTTATACGTAAACCTTATAACTGAACCGACTTTTGGCGGTGTTACAGCAAGTTTTGGTATGCTTGGAGATATTATAGTTGCAGAACAGGGCGCCAGAGTTGGATTTGCCGGCAGACGTGTAATTGAACAGACAATCCGTCAAAAGCTTCCGGCAGACTTCCAAACAGCAGAATATCTCCTGAAATACGGTCAGGTCGATATCGTATCTAAACGCAAAGATTTGAGAAAAACTTTAGCTAACATCTTTGCTATGCATGAATAGAGAGTAATAAGGATTACAAAAATGGCAACAATTTTGGACTTTGAGAAACCTATAATGGAAATTGAAAAGAAAATAGAAGAATTTAAGAAAATAAGTGCGGAGTCCGGTATGGATTTAAACAAAGAAATTGAAACATTTGAACAGCAGGCAGAAGATTATAAAAAAGATTTATATGCAAATCTTAAGCCTGCACAAAAATTACAAATAGCAAGGCATCCTGAGCGTCCGAATTTCCTGGATTATGTATCCGGCATGTGTGAAGATTTTATAGAGCTTCACGGCGACAGAACCGGCATGGATGACAGAGCTATAATAGGCGGCTTGGCAAAGCTTGACGGCAAACCAGTTATGATTATCGGTACAATGAAAGGTAAATCAACAAAAGAAAACCTTGAATATAATTTTGGTATGCCGCAGCCTCAGGGTTACAGAAAGGCAATGCGTTTAATGAAGCATGCAAGTAAATTCCATATTCCTATTGTAACTCTTATTGATACACCGGGAGCATATCCCGGTATAAGTGCCGAAGAAACAGGACAGGGGCTTGCTATTGCCACAAACCTTAGAGATATGGGTAAATTAAATGTTCCGATAATTGCAATTATCACAGGCGAAGGCTGCTCCGGAGGAGCTCTCGGGCTTGCTGTTGCTGATAAAGTGTATTTGCTTGAACATGCTTATTATACGGTTATATCTCCGGAAGGATGTGCGTCAATTCTTTGGCGTGACGCTTCAAGAGCAGGCGATGCTGCAGAAGCTTTAAAAATTACCGCAAAGGATTTGTTGAAATTTGATATAATCGACGGAGCGATTAAAGAACCTGTGGGCGGAGCTCACCACGATTATGCTTTAATGTGCAAAGAGATGAAAGATACCATCAAATCTGCACTTGAAGAATTATCAAATCTGTCAGCAGAAGATTTGAAAAAACAAAGATACAATAAATACAGAAAAATGGGAGCTTTTCTCGAAGGATAGTCTGATGCCCGGCAATTACTACGAATTAAGAATAAAAATTAATCCTGAATTGGAAGATGTTATTTCTGAATTTTGTTTTGAAGAATTGCCTTGTGAAGGTGTTGTCCTGGCTGAAGAAACCTATAAGGATTTAGAAATGGTTTCTACAACTGAAGGCACTTTACGTGTATTCTTAACCGAAAAACCCGATAAAAATATTTCTGATATTCTTTTGGAACAGCGAAAACTTCTTAAATCAAGAGGATTTTCAGATGCTGAACTTGGAAGCTGGGATTTTACATTTGAAGAAAAAGTAAACCAGGATTGGTCTAAAAAATGGAAAGAAAAATGGGATATTACAAGAGTTTCGGAAAAACTGGTTGTTGTACCCGACTGGCTTGAATATATTCCTAAAAAAGATGAAGCTGTAATAAGGCTGGAACCTGGCTGCGCTTTTGGAACCGGCACTCATCAAACAACACAGCTATGCATGAAGGCTATCGAAAAATATATGCCAAGAAATTCTGAGGTTGCGGATATTGGAACAGGTTCCGGTATTTTAGCTGTATGTGCTATGAAATTTGGGGCTAAATCTGCATTCGGCTGCGATAATGATGAAACAGTTATTGATGTTGCAAGAGAAAATGCAATAAAAAATAACGTTGAATGCACTTTTGAACTAAATACCGCTGATAAAATTCATAAACAATATGATTTTGTACTTGCTAATATTCTCCACAATGTTCTGGCTGAAATTATGGGTGATTTGAAAGCTATAATGAAGGATGGGGCATATCTTGTATTAAGCGGCATATTAGACGAGAAAAAAGATATAGTTCTGGCCTCAATTAAGCGTGAAAACCTGGAGCTTGTTGAAGAAATGCACCAAGACCAGTGGGTTGCACTTGTTGTAAAAAAGTAAGGAGAGTTCTCAGATGACTGAAAATATATATGGAATTATTGCTGCAGCTATTTTTTTATCATTTTTTAGTATAATTATTACAATACTGATTATTTCTACAAAAGCTCTTATTAAAGATGTTTTTAAATACAACTATGATGAAATTAAATCAAAAATATCAGAAACTCCCCGATATATTTTTAGAGCCCGCACATCTATAACATATTATAAATGGGTTTTCTATACAGATATTGAAGTATATAAAGACTTTATTATTTTTAAGATGAATGACAGAGCTTTGCTTGTAAAAGAACGGGCTCAATTGGAGTTAACAGGAAAATTTTTATCAACATTAATTATTAAGTCTAAACATCATTTTGAAACAAGATTTGTACTTAGCAATGACCAATACAATATTATTAAAAATTTCTTGGAGGGAAATAATGACTAAAACAGCAATAATTATACCGGCAAGATACGGTTCAAGCAGACTTGAAGGCAAACCTTTAATTGAAGTTGGCGGAAAGCCTATTATCCAATGGGTTTACGAAAAAGCACAACAGGCAAAGCTTGCAGATATGATTATTGTTGCAACTGATGACGAGAGGATTTTTAATGCAGTAAAAGCATTTGGAGGAATTGTTGAGATGACTTCTGCCAGCCACAATTGTGGCAGCGACAGAATAAGAGAAGTTATAGACAGACACCCGGAAATTTCTTATATTGTAAATCTTCAAGGAGATGAACCGCTGATTAAACCTGAAAGTATTGATGCTATCATAAAAAACATAAAAGAAGATGCTAATGCAGATATTTCAACGCTTATAAGAGTTATAGACGATGAAAACGAAATTAACAATCCGAATCTTGTAAAATGCGTAATTGATAAAAGAGGTTACGCGCTGTATTTTTCACGCTCAAAAATACCGTTTGAGAGAAAAGCCGGCATTGCAACATTCTACGGGCACCTTGGAATTTACGGCTATAAACGCGAAGCATTAATAAAAATGACTGAGGCTGCCCAAACCCCGTTAGAAAAAACAGAAAGCCTTGAACAGTTAAGGGCACTGGAAAACGGCATGAAAATTAAAACAACTGTTGTGGATTTTGTGCCTGTCGGGATTGATACACTTGAAGATTTGTCAAAATTTAAAAAAATTATATCTGAAAAACTGAATTAATATTTTGTTACAAAATGCCGTAAAGTGGCAAATTATCTTAACTATCCTTTTTTATATAAGTATGTAGTAAAAAATTATAGGTTAGTATCATGGTAAGTATTCCAAGAATAAGTTTTGCAGGAGATTTGCTCAATAATGCGGGCAAAATCAATCAAGCCCAAGTCAAAGAAGAAAAACAGAATTTGCAGCAGGCTGAAACAGCAAATGTAAATGACGTAAAGCCAGAAGCTGTTAAAAATACAGAACAGGACAAAAAAGAAACTAAAGAAACAAAAAAATCGAAAGAAAAAGTTGTCTATGTTTCCAAAAATCCTGACAGAACAGTTGCCGCAACAGGTGTTGTTGCAGGTACCGGCGGAATGATAGGCGGTGCAGTATTGGGCGGTGTAGTTGGTGTTTCAAAGCTGCCTGGTGAATATATGAGAACACTTGCCGGACAGGATTATGCCAAGGTTGTTGCAGATTCTGCAAACGGTTTTAAAGCTGCAGTACAAAATTCACCTGAAATGCAAAATTTTATACAAACTCTAAGAAATGCAAAATCACCGCAGGTTGCAGAAGAAATTTTAAATATAGCAGGTACAATGTCTGAACGTCTGCACGGAGCATTTGCAAATGACCCTCACGCATCAGCAGTAATTGATAAAGTGCTTGACCCGATAATTAAAGGTGTTTCCGTTAAGAAAAATATAAGAAATTACGGCAGCGGTGTTCGCGGGCAGATTAAATCACCGGTCGGCCAGTCAATAATGAAGCTTCTCGGATTTAATAAGAAAACAAGCAAAATTGTAGGCGGTGTAACAGGTAATTTTGCTGAAGGATTTGCTAAAGCTGTTGAGAATATCAAAAACTTTACACCTGAGGAAAAACAGGCTTGGGGTAAAGTTGCAAAACAGATGTTCACTGAATTTGAAAATAATCCGAAAATAAAAGTAAGCAAAGATATGTTAAAGGCAATCGGCGGACTCGGAAAAGATTTCAAATGGTTCACAGAACCTTTCAAGGCAATGCAGGAGGCTATCCTGGACGGTATAAAACGCTTGGATAAAGGACTCGGAATGGCTCCGGTAAAAACAATCGGCAAATGGTCTGCAATAGGTGCTTTAACCTGCGGAGTTGTATCACTGTTAGGCTGGCTGGGGCTTAAAGGTATGCTTATGAAAAAAGAATCCGCTAAAACTCAAGCTGTACAAGCTTAGTTATAAGAAATTTGAGCCGGAAAAATTTTTCCGGCTTTTTTATATTTTTTACTAAAAAGTACTTGCAATTTTTGTAAAATTATATTAATATTACGTTATAAATATTTAAGAAAATTTAGAAAACTAAATATTTTGTAATATTTATTCTTTTAAGGTGTTAGATTATCAATGTAAGGAACAAGACAAGTATGACAGAGAACATGGAATATTCTAATGAATCGGAAGATCGCCAGAGAATTCTTTTAGCAGATGATGAGGCAAGCATTCGCCGAATATTGGAAACAAGATTGAAGATGGCAGGTTATGATGTTTACACTGCTGCAGACGGCGAAGAAGCTGTGAATGCTTTTAATAAATATAATCCTGATTTGGTAGTATTGGATGTAATGATGCCGAAGATGGATGGTTATGGTGTTACAAGAGAAATAAGAAGAACCGCTGATGTTCCGATTATTATTCTGACAGCGCTGGGTGATGTTTCGGAACGTATTACAGGTCTGGAACTTGGAGCTGATGATTATGTAATCAAGCCTTTTTCTCCAAAAGAACTGGAGGCTCGTGTAAAAGCAGTTCTTAGAAGAACAAATAACCGTGAATCAGTTACACCTTCCGGTAAAGTTACCAAAAATGTAATAACAACAGGAAATATTAAAATTGATACTGCGCGCCGTCAGGTATTCAGAAAGAATGAAAGAATACGTTTGACAGGTATGGAATTCAGTTTGCTTGAATTATTGGTTAACAATTCCGGCCAGGCATTTTCAAGAAACGAAATATTGCAGCATGTTTGGGCATATCCGCCTGATCACAGAATTGATACCCGTGTTGTGGATGTTCATATTTCAAGATTACGTTCTAAACTTGAAACAGATCCCGCAAATCCTGAACTAATCCTTACAGCTCGCGGTATAGGTTATATGTTTCAAAGAATAAGTTAATAAAAGCCCTTTTAAAGGGCTTTTTTAATATGAGTTGGAGATGTTTTGAATGGAAAATCTGGTTAGAATATTTACAATAAATGAGAACGGGAAAGAAGGATATGCAGTTCAATCAATAATAATACAAAACGGTTCTGCCCCTTTAAGAATACCATCACCATTTGGTTCAGATTCAATGTTTTTTGACAATTTAGATAGTGCTGTTAATGCTGTTAAAAATGCCGGTTTTGACTATGTTCTTTGCAAAACGCAATATGAACCTGCAAACTCTGCACCAGAAAAAACAAATATCAATTATGGTAAAATTATAGATGTTTTTATCAAAAACCTTGGAAATGAAAACCTTGAAATCCGTACGTCATCAATAAATGCATTGGCAAAATTCGGTACAGCCATTTCAGAAATCTTAATAGCAACATTAAATGAAAACAAAAATTGGCTGGTACAACAATCTGTAGTCAAGTGCATTGAAAAAATTATATCTAAGGACAGCTCTTCCACTCCAATATTTCTTGATTCACTAATTAAAATATCTGAAACAGATAATACCATGCTTAAAAGTTCAGTACTGAAAGCACTAGAAAAAATTTGTGATAACAAACCGGAATAAGAGTTATTATTACAATTGTACAAGACTAAACATAGTATGCTTTGTCACCATTTTAGAACAAATCTAAGAAAAACTTCTGGACAAAAAATCTTTTTATGTTAAGATTAAAGAGAACCAAATATATGGCGGGTGTCGTCAAGTGGTTAAGACCTCGGATTGTGGTTCCGATATGCATGGGTTCGAATCCCATCTCCCGCCCCATTTTTAAGAATTGACCCTGATGGGTCTTTTTTATTGCTAGATTTGTGTTTTAGCAGTTCGAACAAAACTTCATAATTAATAAGCACATTTTTTCATTCTTGCTTGTTGTATCTTCTATTTGTATTTTAACATGTACTCTGTCAATTATAATTTCTTTAATATATTTTATAATTGATAGATAATTACATTTGTAAATAAATCTACATGAACATTGTAAATATAAACACAGGGTAAAAGGACTCTTTTCTAAAGGAAACTAACCGGCAATATTATTGTAGACCTCGGGTTAGCCCGACTAGAAAGGAGGCGGATATGAGCGATTTCAATTTAAGTTTATTTTTAATCTTTTTGATTTTGTGCATATTAAAAACAGTTCTTATTCGTAAGAATAAGAACCGTTAGACCTCTACAGAGTTCCCGATAGTCTGACAAACTATCACCCTGTGTTTTTATTATAAATTATCTTATTCTATTTTTCAACCCCATTGATAAAATTTTTTATATCGATATAAAGTAATATTAATTTATAGTTCCTGTCCTAAATTTAAAAAATTCATACTATTTTAGTACTCAATATTTGTAATCGATTTCAAGAGGAGCAGCATACGTATAAGCTCTTGTACTTTTATCAAATTTTCCTTCGAACGGCGAAACACCTTTTATACGAGCAACAGTTCCGTTATGTACTGCTTCTCCATTAGGGAACTTGAAATTATTTAAAGCAAAATAAGTTTCTGTCTGCTGCCAGTCATTACTGTATTTGTTATATGTAGAACTCTTTATTATACCCGGTCTTGTATGCACAGTCCATTTCCAATTTGAGTTACCGGCTTGTGTATAAGTTGTTAAGTCGTCTACCATATGTTCATAACCAAAATTTTTATCATTATATTTTGTTTTTTGTGCAATCTTTACTTTATCGCCGGCCTTAAAATATCTACCAAGCCAGCTCATATCTGTACGCACTTCGGCGTTGTTTCTCCGTAAAAATACTCCCTCATTTTTCTCATAATTTTTTACAATAGTTTCTTTTATTGATTCGTTAAGTCCTTCCTTTTTTATGTTATTCACACGCTTTTCAACCATTTTTAACGGAGAGCCGTCTTTTTTAAAAGATACAGTATACTGTTTTCCATTTTCAGCAGCTCCTTTATAAACTTTAGTTCCGTTTTTTGATGTCCCTACTAATTTTAATTTTGGCAAATCACGAACCCCTAAACGTTCCGCATAATTAGCCTTTCTTGCCGCAAAACCGACAAGTTTCTTTAATGCAAATGCAAATCCCATTTCCTTGCTCCTTTCAAAATTTAGATAAATATTTCCCCTATATATTTACAATAAAAATTTCCCGGATATAAAATTGCTTTTCAGAAACATATCTTTACAAATTAAAAATAAAGTAAAAAAATTAATTAACAGTATCTTAACAAATATATTTTACGATATAATAAGTAATAAGGAAGATAGCATGGCAAAAACTCTGGATATAGTAATCCCATTTTATAATGAAAAAGATTGTGTAGAAGAACTTTTTAAAAGATTATGCAATGTGCGGAAGGTTTTATCTGTCGAAGGCGTTGATACAAATTTTCTTTTTGTAAATGACGGTTCTTCTGATAACAGTGAAGCAATCGTAGAGAACCTTGCTGCGGCTAATAAATTTGTGAAATTGATAAATTTTTCGAGAAATTTCGGGCATGAAATTGCAGTAACTGCCGGATTAGATTATTCTACAGCAGATTACACAGCCATTATAGATTCCGATTTGCAGGATCCGCCTGAACTGCTTGTTGATATGTATAAAAAAATTCAGGAAGGTTATCAGGTAGTTTACGGCAAGAGGTTAAAACGCGAATCAGAAACTGCATTTACAAAAGTTACAGCT
>CALUUU010000091.1 GCA_944324035.1 Candidatus Gastranaerophilales bacterium | reverse complement strand
GGGCAGGAGTTTCAGTTGCTACCCCGGGAGTTTCGCCCGGCTGTTCTATTACAGGCATAAAAATTTTTAAACCTATGGCGATTGATACAGCTATCACTATCAGACCGGTTATTACTAAAAACGCTGTTTGATTTTTTTCTTTACGCATCCTGGAAAGCCTCTTTATTGTTCGGTTACCACATCTTTAGCTATTGTTATAAGACCGCGTACATTTATTTTGTCGTCTTTTATAACAACATCTTTAACATGCATGTCTGCTTCTTTATTTTTCATCAATTCAAGTGAAAAATCAAGTGGGTTTAAGTAGTTTATCAGGTTTGATAACTTATTCACATCAATTTTGAAGTATTCGGTATTTAATTCAGCTTCATCAATTACGATTTCGCCGTTGCGAACATTCATGCTTGTTTCAACTTCAAGCTCTTTTTTTATATTTAGCAGTGGTACCGCTACTTTTATTATATATATTAATTTGTTATCTTTAATTTTTATGGATGAAGAAGAAATATTAAACATTTTAGATGCATTTCCGATATTATTTACACGGCGTATCATCTCCTGATATGCAGAATTTTCCATTGTTTCGTTTAAATCGTCTTCGCTAAACTGTATTGCATATGCCATGGCAAAGTCTTCTTTAAAAGTTGCGGTATGTTCTTTATTATTAATCTCTATATAGTTATAATCGCAAAGAGTTTTGAATTTAACTAATGAGGCGTATACACCGTTGGTAACTGTATCTGTTCCTGTTATTTCCAGGGATTTAAATATGCCGTCTTTTAATGCTGACACATTATATGATTGTAAATTTACTTTGTATTTGCCTTCGGAATCTTTTAGTATTTGTTTTTTTATAAGCATATTTGCAATTTTTTCTGCTAAAAAATTCGTCCCGGTAAAGTTACTTATTGAATAACTGAATGCATACGGGTTTCCCGGGCATTCGAAATTGCATTGGGAGGCAAATGTGCTTCCGGCCGAAATAAGTATTGCTCCAAGTAAAATTAATATCTTTTTCATATAAATACCTTTTTTATTTTTACTCTTTCACCATCAAATATGCCTATTGCTTCAACAGTATTATTATAAACCAAAATTAAAAATTCGCCACTTTTTATTTTATCAGGGGCTATATTTATTGGATTCCCATGTGAAATTTGCTCGTGCTGTATGTCATTAACCTGTATTGCCGGAAGCGATAACGTATTCAGTGGATTTTGTATATAATCTTTTATATTATCAATATCAGGCGGGACACTGTTTTCTACCCTAAATTTTCCGGCTTGCGTACGAACAAGCTTTATCAAATGCCCGAAACAGCCTAAAGTTTCTCCAAGATCATTTGCTATTGAGCGAATATATGTTCCTTTTGAACATTTTATTAAAATTTCAGCCTGCTGCGTTTCTTCATTAAAATTTTTCAGGTCAATATTGTATACAGTTATTTTTCTGGGCTCAATACTGACCTCTTTACCTTCCCTTGCGTATTCGTAAAGTTTTTTCCCGTTAACTTTAATGGCCGAATAAATTGGCGGAATTTGGATTATTTCACCCTCAAAATTTTTCAGTGCATCCCGTATTTGTTCAAGGGTGACGTGTTTCGTGCCGGTTTTTATGATATTTCCTTCAATATCATATGTATCAGTTGCTGAGCCGAATTGGATTGTTGCCAAATACTCCTTATCATCATCAAAATATTCAATAAGGCGCGTTGCTTTTCCTATACAAACAGGCAAAACACCTTCTGCAAACGGATCCAGCGTTCCGGTGTGGCCTACCTGTTTTATATTTAATTTTTTTCTGATAATTCCAACCACATCATGTGATGTAATCCCTTTGGGTTTATATATATTTAGAACCCCGAACATAAAGGTCTATATTTCTCCTCTTGAAATTTTATTGATAATTTCATTTACTTTTGAGCCTTTTTCAAGAGAATCCGTGTAGATAAACTTCAGTTCCGGCGTTAATCTTAGACGAATTCGTTTGCCAACTTCGTATCTGATTTTTGGGGTGCTTTTTTCTATTGTTTCTTTCGTATGGTTAATTTGTTCTTCTGAACCCAGGACACTATAAATTATCTTTGCAAAAGAGTTGTCATGGGAAACTTCGACATCAACAATTGATACGACGCCAGCCAATCCTCGGATTTCCTTTCGCAAAATCTCGGAGATATCTCTCATTAACTCTTTTCTGACTCTTTCATTTCTTAATGTCATTTTTATTTCCTTTATAAACTTTGTCTTTCAACTTCTTCTGTCGTTGAAACTTCTATTATATCACCGACTTCAATGTCGTTCCATTTTGCAAATGAAATACCGCATTCAAAGCCTTGGGCAACTTCTTTTACATCATCTTTGAAACGTTTGAGCTGGTCAATTGCCCCTGTGAATATTTTTTCGCCGTTTCTGAAAATATTAGCAGTTTTTGAGCGGACAATTTTACCCTCGGTAACGTAGCAGCCTGCAATTTTTGTTGTTTTACCGATTGTAAAGACTTGACGGACTTCAGCTTTCCCGAGTTCAACTTCTTTAATTTCCGGTTCAAGAAGTGACAGCATTGTCTTTTCTATATCTTCAAGAATTTGGTATATGATATCATATTTCTTGATTGTTACACCCTCGCGTTCTGCTGCTGCAAGTGCATTTGCATCTTCTTTTACGGTAAATCCGAGAATTAATGCTCCGGATGCTGAAGCCAGCATTACATCAGCTTCTGAAATGTCACCAACTCCAACGTGGATAATTTTTGTTTTGATTTCTTTTGAATCAAGCTGTGCAATGGCTTGTGATACAGCTTCTGCAGAACCATGGGTGTTCGCTTTGATAATCAAATTCAATTGAGGGATATCCTCATCCCCTGCCGCGGCTTCTCTTCTGATATGAGCCGGAAGCATTGCCTCAAGCCGTTTGTCACGTTCTTTTTCTTTGCGTTTTTCGACAATAGCTTTCATTTCTTTTTCATTTTTAACAACTTCAAATTTATCCCCTGCCTGTGGAACTTCTGTTAAACCTAAAATTTCGACAGGCGTTGATGGTTCAGCTTTTTGTATTCTTTCACCGCTGTCAGAAAGCAACGCTCTCACACGGCCGCAGGCTGTTCCTACAACTACACAGTTTCCGACTCTTAATGTTCCGTTTTGAACAAGTAATGTCGCAACAGGGCCTTTTCCTTTATCAAGGTTTGCTTCTATTACAACTCCTGAAGCCTCTGCTTTAGGGTTGGCTTTTAAATCCTGAACGTCTGCTACAAGCAGAATATATTCCAAAAGTTCATCAATACCCGTGCCTTGAAGTGCTGAAACTTTAACGGTAATTGTTTCTCCGCCCCATTCTTCCGGTACAAGGCCGTGTTCTGTTAACTGCTGTAAAATTTTATCAGGGTTTGCGCCCGGTTTATCTATCTTGTTTACTGCAACAATAATAGGTACATCTGCAGCTTTTGCGTGGTTAATTGCTTCAATTGTCTGAGGCATTATTCCGTCATCTGCTGCTACAACTAGAATTGCAATATCTGTTGCTTTTGCTCCGCGGGCTCTCATTTCCGTGAATGCTTCGTGACCCGGGGTATCTACAAATACAATCTTCTTTTCTTTATTATTGTCTAAATATACTGTGTATGCACCTATTGACTGGGTTATTCCGCCGACTTCCGTTGCAACAATTTTGTGTTTTGATGCACGAATGCTATCAAGCAAAGTTGTTTTACCGTGGTCTACGTGACCCATAATACTTACGACAGGCGCACGTTTTTTGAGGAGCTTTTTATCAACTTCTGTCAGAGCTTTTTTCTCCTCTTCTTTTTCCATTTCTTCTTCTATATATGCGTCCAAATCTTCTTCCAGAACTTCCAGGTTATATTCGGCACATATTTTTTTGATTACGTCTACATCTATAAGCTGGTTAACTGTAGCCATTATTCCGTTCATCATCAAAAACTTAACGATTTCAGCCGGTGTGTGCTGAATTTTTTCGGATAATTCGCTTATTGTCATTGCGTGTGTAACAACAATTGATGTTACTTTTTCAACTTCTTCATCTTTATGTGTGCGTTTTTTGTGTTTTTGTGCTGCGGCTTTTTCCAGCGAAATTCTTTCCTGTTCTTCCTTTTTATTAAATTCTTTATCTTTCTTTTTGCTGTTATCGGAGCGTTTTTTGGAAGAATTTTTATTTTCGTATATTTCCTGCGAAATTATATGACGCTGAATTGGTTTTTTGGAAGCTTCATGTCTTTCTGTGTTTTTTTGTTTTTCGGATTCGTTTTTTTCATTAGCCGGTTTTCTGTTTTTGTCTGTAAATTTTGAAGGCTTGCTTTGTAAGTTTTCCGGCTTTTGTTTTACAATATTCGGTGCAGCAACTGGTCTTGGAACTCTTCTTACAATTTCCAGTCTGTTTTTAGGTTTTACTATTTCCACACGCGGTCTTTCAGCTTCAACCTTTTTTACAGCTTCTTCCTGCTTTTTTTCTTCTTGTTTTGGTTCAACTTTTTCAACTTCTTTTGATTTTTTT
Source organism: Candidatus Gastranaerophilales bacterium (assembly GCA_944324035.1). Lineage (GTDB taxonomy): Bacteria > Cyanobacteriota > Vampirovibrionia > Gastranaerophilales > Gastranaerophilaceae > UBA1221. The sequence continues at coordinate 4,049 of CALUUU010000091.1, read as the reverse complement.
ACAATAAATGCTTTTGGCTTTTGCGGTTTTACTGTTTTTTCGCCGTTTGCAATGAATTCTTTAATTCTTTTAACCTGATCCGGGGTTAAGGTACTGGAATGAGTTTTTCCGACAATAGAAATTTTTGCCAGCTTTTCTATCAATTCTTTATTTGTCAAATTTAGTTCTTTTGCCAGTTCATTTATTCTTATCGTTTCATAACTCATTTATTATTTTCCCTTTCAACTCCTCTGGAACCGGAGTTTTTAAAACTTTTTGCAATCGCTTTTTCTTAAAAGCATTTTCAATACAAGATTTATTATAACAAAGATATGCGGATCTGCCAAATATGGTTGAATTCCCGTTTATAACAAGGTTATTGGCCTTGTGCTCTTTCGTGATTTTTATCATTTCGTCACGATTTTTGATGTTGCCGCAGCCAATACATTTTCTCTCTGTCATAAAATGTCCTTTTTATTTTATTCGACCTCGGCAAGTTTTTCAAGTTTAAGTTTCTGGTCGTATTCCATAAGCAGATGGATTAGTTCGTCCAAGTCGCCGTCTATGACTGTCCAGACATTAAGGTTATGGTTAAGTCTGTGATCGGTAAGCCTTCCTTGCGGGAAATTATAGGTTCTTATACGTTCGCTTCTGTCACCTGAACCCACCTGTGAGCGGCGAAGGTCTGTAATTTCCTTCATCTGCTTTTGAACTTCCATATCATAAAGTTTTGCTTTTAAGATTTGCAGAGCTCGTTCTTTGTTTTGTAATTGAGAACGTTCTTCTGTACAGAAAATCATAATTCCGGTTGGTTTATGGAATACTCTTGCGGCAGTTTCGACTTTATTTACGTTTTGACCGCCGGCGCCGCCTGAACGTGCTGTTGTTATTTCAACATCATTCATATTCAAGTTAACTTCAACATCATCAACTTCAGGCATAACTGCAACTGTAGCAGTTGATGTGTGGACTCTGCCCTGAGATTCTGTTGCAGGAACTCTTTGTACACGATGAACACCGGATTCATACTTAAGTTGTGAATATACAGCGTCACCTTTGATTGAAATAATAACTTCGGAAACTCCGCCGGCTTCACAGTCGGTTTTGCTTAAAATCTGGGTTTGCCAGCCTTTTTTATCTGCATAACGGAGGTACATTCTCATCAAGTCGCCTGCAAAAATATTTGCTTCATCACCTCCGGCGCTTCCTCTGATTTCAAGCATAATATCTTTGTCATCCATTGGATCTCTTGGAAGCAAAAGAACTTTCATTTTTTCTTCATATTCAAGAATTTTTGCTTCATTGGCTTCCATATCGGCTTTTAAAAATGCCCGCATTTCTTCATCATTTTCAGAATGAAGCATTTCTTTGGCATCAGCAATGGCATCTGTTGCCTTTTTCCATTCGTAATATAAGTGGACTGTTTCTTCCATGGATTTTCTTTGTTTTGATAAATCCCTGAAACGGTTGTAATCCTGAATTACAGCCGGATCTGAAAGAGTTTCTCCCAGCTCATTATATTTCTTTTCTATTTGTAAAATTTTGTCTAACATATCTTTCATACTTTGAGTATATCAAGAACATGTTAATTTTCAATTGAATGTTAATTTTCAATTTACATTACAGTGTATATGTAACATTGTTTGCTAATATATTTAAAATATGATTTAATATAACAGACAAAGATAGTTTATAAGAGAGGTTTTAAATGATTCATTATTTTCTGAGTTCATATATTATAACTATAGCCGGAATTATAGCAGCATATTTCTGGGGAAACCATGTTCATGCAGGTTCAGGCTGGCAGTGTGTTTTTATTGCTCTTGTTCTTGGCGTTTTAGAAGTCAGCTTGTCCTTTGATAACGCTGTTGTTAATGCGATGAAGTTAGAAAAAATGACCGAAGTCTGGCGCCACAGATTCATTACCTGGGGTATTTTAATAGCTGTATTCGGAATGAGATTTTTATTCCCGATACTTGTTGTAGCGATATTTGCAAAACTTAGTATGCTGGATGTATTCAATATGGCAACTACTAATGTTGATAAATATGCTTATTATCTTCATCAGACACATGCGCCTATTGTTACATTTGGCGGCTTGTTCCTAGTTATGTTATTTCTTAATTATTTCTTTAACCACGAAAAAAATGTCCACTGGATTAAACCTATTGAGGCTCCGCTCTCTCATTTGGATCATTTAAGAGGGATTGAAATCATTATTTCGCTTGGGCTGCTGCTTGCAACCCAAAATTTTGTACCGTCAGAACAAAAGGTGCATGTTTTAATTGCCGGTATAAGCGGGATTATAACTTATCTTTTGATAGACGGACTTGCGCATTTTCTTGAAAAACATGAAGAACTCAGAGCTGCAAAATGTAATGTTCAATCTGTTGCCTGTTCAGGATTTGTAAGCTTTATGTACCTTGAATTAATAGATGCGTCATTCTCACTTGACGGTGTGCTCGGGGCTTTTGCTTTAAGTAAAGATATTATAATTATTACAATCGGGTTATCAATCGGTGCAATGTTTGTGCGTTCGCTTACTATTATGCTTGTTGAAAAGAAAACTCTTGCACAGTTTTTATATCTTGAACACGGTGCACACTGGGCTATCGGTGCATTGGCTGTATTAATGCTTATTTCAACCGTAAGAGAAGTTCCGGAAGTTATTACAGGACTTATAGGTTTAGGTTTTATTCTTGCAGCGTTTATATCTTCTATTGTTCATAACAAGAAACTTAAACAAAATGAAGGTTGTGAAAATGCTTAAGATGCCACTAGTAAGTTTTGTTGTTACTTCCTACAATTATGAAAACTTCGTCATAAAAACTCTTGAAAGCATAAAAAATCAAACCTATAGAAATTTTGAAATTATAGTTGTTGACGACTGTTCTTCTGACAATTCAACGGATAAAATCGAAGAATATATTAGTCGTAACCAGGATATCAGAATTACGCTGATAAAAAATGATAAAAACCGGGGGCAGCTTGCATCTATGCTTATAGGCTTGAAAGCATCTCAAGGGCAGTTTATTTCTTTTATTGATTCTGACGATGTTATAGTAGAAGAATATGCTGAAGTTCATTTGCGAGTTCATCTTTCAACAAGCGTAGCTTTTACATCAGCCCAGATTATTGAGATTGACGAGAACGATGAAATTCATACGGCATTTTCCGTTGCTTCTCCGCACAAAGCCTCTTTTGCGGATGCTAAAAAACTGGAGGACTTATTGAAAATTAATATAGATAATATTGATTACAAGTTTTTGGATAAACACAAGTTCGGCGGCTGGTACTGGTCACCTAATAGCTCCGCTATGTTTAGAAAATCTGTTTTAGAAATATTTCTTAATTATAAGCACGCTGAAAAATGGAAAATTTGTCCGGATAAGTTTTTGTTTAACTTTGCGGATTTAATAGGAGGTTCTGCAATTATATATGCACCTCTTGTAGGGTATCGCAGGCATAAGCAGAATGCAGGCGGAAGCGATTATGTTTGCGGGAATGTTAAATATAATTCTGATAAAACAACAAAAGTTAATATATGTAATAATATAAAAATTCGTCCGGAAGCGCTGAGATTTTTGTTAGAAAACAAAAAAGAATTTGTTAACAAATTCGGAACCCGAGGGTTTGTAAAATTTATTTGTTCACTTTTTCTTTTTTGACATCAACGAAGAAACAACAATCAATTAACTCCTTCCCCTACTTGGGGAAGGTTGGGATGGGGAGTTATATTTGCGTCATTCTGAGGCTGTAAGCCGAAGAATCTATAAGAAATGAGATACTTCGGACGAAACCCTCACCTGACGGATACAGGGTCACACGGCTCATCCTTCGCCGGTTTTCTTTGTAAGAATGACGGCAAAACCAGTCATTGCGAGCGATAGCGAAGCAATCCAGGAATATACATCTCTTTGACATTTTTATATTTCTGTCTGAACACATTTGAAGGTATTTTATGGATTGCTTCAACGCTTCGCGTTTCGCAATTGTACATGTCAAGCAATTAGTTACATAATTGATGTTATCGGTAGCTTTTTAATGCAAAAATAGCCTTTATGTTCATT
>CALUUU010000090.1 GCA_944324035.1 Candidatus Gastranaerophilales bacterium | reverse complement strand
ACAAAAAGCGCAGCGTTATAATGTCCTGCCTCAGGCAGATAACATGGGTTATGTAAGAGATCCTTCGGATTTTATCCTCAGGATGACGACTTATTACACTGCGGAGGTTCGCTTTGTAAGTACGACGAGGGTTTGAAAATTTTTGGTGGAAATTTCTATATAACCCCCCCATTTTTTGAACAATTTTATATTTAATTTCGTTATATACATGTAACGAGTTAAATTTGCAGTAAAGGAGGCAACATGACTGAAGAAGAAAAGCTTATTCCTAAAAAGAGATATTTTAGTTTTAAAAAACGTGAAGTTTACCGTGTTTTGTTATCCGTAGCAACATCATTTATAGGTGCACTGCTTGCTCTTGCTGTATTTGCAGCTGTTCAAAAGCCGCCTAAAATGCCCGGAGCTTTCCCTCCTCCTCCTCAATTTGAGAGAGTAGATATTCATATTCATAAGGACGGGCCGGATATGAAACCGCATATGAGAGATTTTCGCGGCGACAGACGCGATGAATTCAGGATGCATAAACACCACCGTGGTGCAATGCTTCCGCCTGATGCAGAACGCGGTAAACGTCATATAAATCCTCCAACCCCTCAAAAAACTGATAAAAAATAATCTATCACTATCAAATACTCTTTAAACGGCATCTTCAAGGTGCCGTTTCTTTTGTTTGCAGCATATCAAGTCAAAAAAAAAGCTACTCATTGGTAGCTTACAATAATCTTGGGAGGAGATTTGGGGATAGTTGTACATGCATGATATTCTGAACATGAATTTTTTGTTACATTTATAGTGATAAATTTAATAAAAATTTACAATTGGTTGATTTTATATTATTATACAGTAGAGGTGATTGTCATGAAAATTCTTATAATTAATGGTGTAAATATGAATATGCTGGGAATTCGCGAGCCGGACAAGTACGGCACAATGACTTTGAAAGAGCTGGAAAAAGTTTTGTATTCATATTCTTTTGAATTAGGGGTTGATATAGAAACCTTTCAGAGCAATCACGAAGGTGAAATTGTAGAGAAAATTCAGTCTGCATATGGTTGTGTGGATGGAATTATTATAAATCCTGCCGCATATACTCATACAAGTGTAGCTATTCGTGACGCAATTTCTGCCGTTAATATTCCTACAGTAGAAATTCATATGACAAACATCCATTCAAGAGAGGACTTTAGGCATAATTCTCTAATTGCCCCTGTTTGTATTGCACAAATAAGCGGATTTGGAACTGAAAGTTACAAATTGGGTTTAAAAGGAATTATAGAATTTTTAAAAGATAACAATAAAAACTAAAAAAGAAACCCCTGTTATTTTGATATGAATTCATCTTTAAAAGCATTTGCAAGTACTGCAGCTTTTTCATACGGTGCTTCTACGCCTTGTTCTCTTAAGACGCGTTCTGCAACTGTACAAAATTTTACGGCTTTTTCGATAGCTTCCGGATTGTTGAGCATAGTTTTCATATCATTCTCCAGATTGTCTGCATTATGTACCTGGGATCTTCCGATAATAGCTTCAGGAGAGTTCGCAAGATTTTCCGTAACCGGTTTTTGTTCAATATTTTCTTGTGTAATTTCTGCCGGAGGGGTCTGTTCTTTTCTTTGGTCAACTTTTTGGAAATTTGCCGGGTTAATATTACCTGTGGAATTGTTAATTTCTCTCATAGTCGTACCTTCTTTCTGAAATACGGGTCTGCTTGACCTCACTATACTATTATCTCTTTTATCCGTTTTCTGTTTTAAAACACCAAGATTATTTTTTTTGCTACTTTGTAAAAAAAAAATTACAAAAGTTAATATAAAAATTGTTACTCACAAATTTTATGTTATCATCTATTATATACCATAACGGAAAGTAATGCAATAGATGAATTTATTAAATTTGTTCAGTGAAGTTAATATGAAAGATGTGCTGCAATTCTTGCCGGATGCGGTTTTTGTTGTTGATGAGAGCAACGGCGAAATATTGTGGGTAAATGACAGAGCTGCAATTATTTTTGAATCTTCTAAAGAGGATTTAAAGGGTGCAAACTTTGACGAGCTTGTTGTAAAAGGGATGGAACTAGCTGAACAGTCTTCCTATAAGGATGTTTCTGTAATAGGCGGAGCGGTTGCAAATTCAAAGGAATTTTTTGTTGAATTGAGCGCAAATCTTTTGGATAACCAGTATTTTATTACAATCCGTGATGTGACCGAAATGACAAATATTCTTACCCAGGCTGAAAAAACCGGGCGTTTGAACAAAGATAAAAACCTTATGCTGACTAAGCTTTCAAGTGAATTTAAATCACCGATGCAGTCGATTTTAGGCTTTTCACAGGCTCTGAATGACGGTTTGGGCGGCGAGATTAATGAAAAACAGCGTAAATACGTGAAAATTATTAATAAAAATGCCAGTGAGCTTTTATATTTTATGAATAAGTTTTTTGAATTTGCGCAGGTCGAATCTAAGCTTTATGATAAAAATATTCATGTCTTTGATGTTTTAGAGTTAATACAAAGTGTTATCAGCGCAAATGAAGTTATGATTGCGACAAAGAAGCTTGATATAAATATTAATGCTGATAATATTGCAGATAAATTTATTTACAGTGATGAAAATGCGTTGAGAATTATTCTTCAAAATCTTTTTGAAATATCAATAAAACTTACCGAAATCGGCAATATAAATTTTGACTTATGTAATCCTTCGCTGGAACAAGTTGAAAATATGGGGATAACTCCTATAAAAAGTGCATCAGAAACATCATATATGTTAATACGTATTAGTGACAACGGGGTGGGAATACAGGAAACTGACGTTGAAGGGATTTTTGAGCCTTATACACAGCTTGATAAACAAAATAGGAAAAACCTTGTTCGTTCTATTTCTCTTGGCACTGTAAAGGAGCTTGTAAAAATTCTTCATGGTGCAGTATGGCTTGAAACAGAGGTTATGAAGGGTACTGCATTTAATGTTATTATTCCTGTAGAGAATGGGGCTATTCAACAAGATGAGTAATGTCATATTAAAAAATGTCAAAAAAATCTATGACAAAAAAGTTGTTATAGATGGTGTTGATTTGGAGATCAAGGATAAAGAGTTTATTGTGCTTGTCGGGGCTTCCGGGTGCGGTAAATCAACTATTCTGAGAATGATTGCAGGACTTGAAGAGATTACGGCAGGTGAAATTCTTATTGGTGATAAGAAAATTAACAATATTCCGCCAAAAGACAGAGATATAGCCTTTGTATTCCAAAGTTATGCGCTTTATCCTCATATGACAGTTAGAGAAAATATTGCTTTCGGACTGAAGATGCGTAAAGTTGATAAGGCAACAATTGAAAAAAAAGTTCAGGAAGCAGCAGAAATTCTCGATTTAACGGAATATTTAGACAGAAAACCTAAACAGCTTTCCGGAGGCCAGCGCCAGCGTGTGGCTCTCGGCAGGGCTATAGTCAGAAATCCTAAAGTATTTCTTATGGATGAGCCGCTTTCAAATCTGGATGCAAAACTCCGTGTTCAGATGCGTTCTGAAATAAAAAAATTACATGAAAGACTGCAGACAACTTTTGTTTATGTTACCCATGATCAGACAGAAGCTCTTACAATGGGTGATAGAATTGTTGTATTAGATAAAGGAAAAATTCAGCAGGTTGATACTCCGGAAGAAATTTATAATAATCCTCAGAATACTTTTGTCGCAGGTTTTATTGGCTCTCCGCAGATGAATTTTATCGAAGGCAGTGCTCTAGGATCTGAGTATCAGAATTTAATTGTTGGTGTGCGGCCTGAAAAAATGGTATGCGGCGGAGATATTAAACTTTCTGCAAATGTCGATATTGTTGAACTTCTGGGTTCTGAAAAAATAGTTTATTTTAATATCGGGGATAATAAATGTTCTGCCAAAGTTTCTGCAGAAAGCGAAATTGGTGAAACTATAGAATTATCTATCCGCCAAGAGGATATTTATCTTTTTGATAAAGATACCGGGAAAAGGGTCAGAAGATAATTATTTTACCCATTTAAAGCTTTTAACATAGTTTAAGCCGTTGATATCACCGTCAATATCTACTGCAAAAATCCTGGATATACTGCTGTGTTCGTTTTTAGGAATTTTATCAATCTTAGCGGCAATTCCTTCTGAAATTTCATTTTTTTGCAGCAGCGGAATTGTGTTTAAAAGTGTATTTAGCGATAAGTTCTTAATTTTACCGAACACAGAAGTTATACTTGAAGACAGCGTTCCAAAGACTTCCATATCAGCGTTGTAGTTTTCTATATTGTAAGAACCTGTCAGATAAAGATTTAAATCTTTTCCTCTGGAGAATACCTCAAGATTTTTTACGATACCGTCTTCTATGTCATAATGGCCTGTAATGCTTTTGAATTCTCCGGTTTTCAGGGGTGTTATCAAATCAATAATCCCGTTTATTGAAATTCCGGTAATTCCGCCTGTTACAAGGTTGCCTGCTTTTAACAGATATTCCAGAGAACCGAGTTTCGGCATCCGTCCGTCATTTATAACAAATTTTCCGTCGCCTGAGAGGGTTTTAAGGCAGGTATTCTGGTCTTTGCCGTTGCAGCTTAATGTCATATCGCCATCTACAAGTCCGTAGAATTGGCCTTTCATATTAAATAGCGATTCACTTATTGTTTGCGCATTTGAATTATTTATATGCGCAATTACATCAAGCTTGTTGGTTAATAAATTATATGTCATACTGCCGTCTACATTGCCGTTTGCAACTATAAAGCGGTAATTGTCCACATTGGCAGTCATTTTATTGTCTATGTTAAACAGAGCATTAAAATCAGTTGCCTTAAGAGTTTTAATTATAATATTATCAGCTGTAATTTCCCCTTGTTTTACAATTATTTGGGAAGGATCAAACAGTGCTGCCGTACCGTTTAAGTTCAACTGCTGCTTATAAAGATCCGATTCATATTCCTGAATAGCGTTTAAAATTCTGTTTAAATCCAGAGTTTCGAAATGTAGTTTAATATCATTAAATGTGTAAGGAGGTTTAAAGTTATTTTTCATAACTGCATTTAAATAAATTGCGTTATTAAGTACAGAACTTTTTGTTCTGATATATACATTATCGTGTTTGAAATCAAGGCTGATATCTTTAACAGTTGTATCAAATACCGGCATATCAATACTTGTTACATCGAGTTTTCCGATTATTCGTGGCGTGTAAAGCTGACCGTTTATTGTGAGATCCGATGTAAATACTCCCTGCTTCATAAACGGCTTTCTGAATATTATATTAAAGATTTTTGCATCTGTCGGATTATCTGTTTTTATTTTGAAATTATGAAATTTAAGGTTGTTTTTACCTAAAAATTCAATATCACCTTTTGCAGTTACCTGAGTATTCGGGAACTGTTTGTTATTTTGGGAGGCAATAATTTTGTCATAAACGAAGTTGTTTAGTTTCAGGCTTGTCGGGCTTGTAACACTGTCTATATAAATTCTTACAGGATTTGTCAAATCCCCGATTGTAGCTCCCATATAATATAATGAAGAACTTTCGTCAAGCTTCAATTCGGTTTTCGCACTTAACCTGTCAACCGGCCCCCTCATTGTGGTAGAGAACATAACGTCGCCCTTCAATTTTATGGGATAAACGGATTTTGAGTTGAAAAACTGGTCAAAAAATTCCTGTGAAGGTTTAGCGTTTACATAAAGGTTAAGATTAGGATTGTCAATTATATTGGATATTTTACCATTCATAAATACCGGCATGACCCCGGCATAACCGTTAATTTTATTGAGATTAAGAGTGTTTTTGTCAAACAGAGCATTCCCGTTTAAAATTTTTATTTTCAGGTGTTTTGGTTTGTATAAGACGCTTGTGTCACCGAGCTGAGTAAATAATCTTACGTTATTATCGCGGATTTTGGATGAAATATTTATTTTCCCGGTGAATTTGTCAAAGTCATCAAGGATTGGATATTCAGGAATATGCAGCCCGTTCAGAGCTGAAATGTCAAAGTCCTTCATTGAAAATGAACCGTTGACAAGTTTCTTTTCCCCAAATGCATTAGCAATATCAAGCTGTAAATTATATGGATTTTTCTTTATAGCCCCTCTTATTGTAGAAGTTTTTACATGGGAATTTTTGACTTCAAATTCACTGTTATTAACATATATAGGGGATTTGGAGCCAAAGTTGCTGTGAATTTTTCCTTTGGCAGTGATTTTACTGTAGTCAAATTTTTCCAAATCCATAGGCCCCTGGTAGTGTCCTGAGAACGATGAATAAATGGTGTTCAGCCCCGGAACTGAAGGGAATTTTTTTGCATACATAAGTTCTGCTATTTTTAGTGCATCGGATGCATAAAATTTGTCAGATACTGCATTTGCGGTTACTGTTTCTTTTTTGATAACACCGTTTGTACTTATAGGCGAATTAATTACATTTGCTTTTATATTAAAATCGCCGTCATCCTTATCGAAATGAATAATACCGGAAATCCCTGATGCCGGTATTTTGTACGGGAAAAATGTCATTGTATTATTTATTAATTCAACGGTTCCTTTGGCAAACAGGTCTTTGTTAAACTCAGGTAATTCTCCCCTGTTGACGTGTCCGAAAATATTAAGAAATACATTTGTTTTGCCGTTTGCATATGTTACAGGCGCCAGCATATCCTGTAATTCTTTCAGGATTGGAGAGGTATTTATTATTTTTAACAAGTCTTTGGAATTCTGGCCGTTGCCGCGTACATTGACGCTCATATCTCCGCTTAGCGTGCAGTTGCCGTCAATGTTGACAGGTAAATTGTTTAAATATGTTGATGTAGTTTTAAATGTTACGATTTGGTCATCGAAATTAACTGAACCGCTTACTTTTTTGGCAACCATATTATTTATTGTAATAAATGATGTGATGCCATCTTTGAAATCTATTCTTCCCCAGGAATGCGGTTCTGTTTTTGAACCCGTAATATGGAGGTCTGCAGCCCCAAAACCGGCATCCACATTCATCATTGGAACAGGGCCTAATTCGAATTTAAAAATCTCGTGAAGCGGCATAACTACTTTTTTTACTTTTACAAGTTCAATTTTTTTTGTAGTTTTAATATATAAGTCTGTATATCTGTCGCGGAACATTTTGAATGAACCTTTTACATCAACAAATTCTGTTTTATTTGTTAAAACATGAGCAGACAAATTCATTTGATGCTGGTTAAAATTGATTTTGATTGTTCCGTTTTCCGGAGCGTCTTTTATCGGTTCCACAAGATACACATCAGTAAGAAGAACATTCCCGTATAGGTTAGGATAATCCGCCTCCCCTTTAATGTCCAGATGTCCGGTAGCATTTCCGTATATTGTATATTTTTTTAGTTTGTAGAAATTAAAATCCGGGTTGAGGTTTTCTTCTCCGGGAAACAGCGGCAGTAAATCCGCACCGCTTACGTGATTAATAGTTGTTTTCAGGTCAAGCACCGGATATTTGGCGTTTGTTTTAATTACTGTGCCGTTTAAGAAAATATCTATATTTTTAGATAAAATTTTTAAATTATTTATATCTATGCCGTTTTTAATAATATTTATATCACCGTTTATTTTTATCGGGTTTTTGCTGTATATGGAAGATGCAAGGTCGTTTTGCATAATCCCTAAGTTGTCAATAGAAATTTGTTCGAAGATGTTGCGGTGCTCATTAACGGTCTTAGTTTCAGTTTTTATATTTATAAGGCCTTTTAACTCTTTTATTTTATTATGTGATAAGGTTTTGGCGTAAACCGTGAAATCCGATATGTCCAGATTTTCTATATTTAAATCAAGCATAGCCTTGTCTTCCGATATGTTTTTGAACGGAAGGTTCATATCAATATTTGCCTGAATTTTTGCAGATTTTTCACCCGTATGTAAGGTTGAATCTGTTGAAAATTTTATGTGTTTGTCTTTCTTAAATTCGTCAAGACTAAAATATTTTCCGTCAAGCTTTATTGTTTTCTTTTGTACCTCATCAAATAAATTTATGGTATATCCGGCCAGCCTTAGTTTTGCTTTGTCTATATTAATATCAGAATTTTCTTTTTTTTCTATTAAATACTGCCCCAGCCTGAATTTAGAATTTTTATCAAAAATAATATTTGCATCGAGATTTTTTGCGTTGAAATTTGCAATTTCTACTTTTTTAAAAATTAGCGGAAAAAGTTTGATTTTTGCATAAGGCTTTTCTACTGACAGAGCCTTAGACTTATCGTCATTCAAAATATAGAAATTATCTGCATATATTTTTACAGCCGGAATATATGATGTTTTAAATTTCGGGTTTACCAAATCAATTTTGTATCCGGCTGTTTGCAGGGCTTTGTTTTCTATTAATTTTTCTGTGAAAGGTTTGTTTAAAACATACGGCAGCCCAAAGTAGTATAAACCGTAAATGATTACGACACTGCTAAGGGCTAAAATTGTTGCACTCTTTCTCTTCATAATACAGAACAATTATATTACATAAAACCTATAATTGCCAGTATCGTTACAATTAAAATTTCTCGCACAACTGTTGAAAATATGCTTTTGGATGTTCACATAAAGGACATTTTTCAGGCGCTGATTTTGATTTAAGAATATATCCGCATT
>CALUUU010000089.1 GCA_944324035.1 Candidatus Gastranaerophilales bacterium | reverse complement strand
AAATGAAAATTACACATACTATTTTATAACCGAAAGCGGACTGAATATCGGATATTTTGGAATTTCTGAACAGCAAGATTATTTGTTTCTTTCAAAACTTTATCTCTCAAAGGAGTACAGGGCTAAAGGCATAGGGACAAAAACTTTTAACAAAGTGAAAGAACTGGCCGTATCAAAAAACTATAAAGAAATCCGCCTGACTGTAAATAAATATAACCAAAATTCAATAAAAGCATACCTAAAATGGGGATTTGAAGTTATTGATTCAGTTGTAACTGACATTGGCTCAGGTTTTGTGATGGATGATTATATTATGAGCTGGAAGCTTTAATAATCTAAAAAGCCCATCGTTTAATATTTGCTATTACCTATCCCTGATTAACCAAATGAATAACTGAATTCTTCCTGAATATTCTGTGACAGACGCTGTTTACAAGATTTATATTCCGCCTCAACCATTTCAAGAGAAATTTGATACTGTTCCATTTCGTGATTAAGTTTTTCTTCAATTAACTTCAATTTCTGCTGACGCTGTTGAAGTGTTTTCATCACCGGAGATTCCGGATCGTAATCTGTTCCTACCCTAATCAAATCATTACAGGAATGAGTTAAACTCATCTTTGTCATCGTAATCTGCTGAATTTTAAATTGGAGATCTAATTTTTCTCCTTGCAGCTGATGAAGTCGTATTGTGTCTGTAATGATACCCATTTTCTACTTCCTTTACCTGGTTTCATTGAGGTTATTTCCCTTCAAAAAGCTGTGCTGGTTATTCTCTGCTATCAACTGTTCCATTTTCTGGAACTGGTGCCTGTGGTAGTTTAAACGATACTGAGCCATTTTGAGTTTTTTCTTCATTGTCAGAAAATCTTTTATACCTTCCACAATAGAATTTGCCAGAGCCTTAAGCGGGCTTTTCCTTATTATGAAATTCTTTGAATATATCAAGAAATCAATTATTCTTTTTATATTCATCTCCAAAGTATCTCGAAGCATTTTGTATATTCCACTCCTATAACACTTTAGATCTACATGTATATAAAAACAAATGCTGCATAATTATTGCGTATTTATTTTAAATTTCTTAACATGTCTTAACCTAAAATGTTTTTAGTACTGTCCATCTCCTGAAGTGAAAATTGCACATCAGTTTCTTTATTTTTTAACGGAAAATTTCCCGAAAACTTTAATGAACTTACCGGGTGAGAAAATATTGTGCAATAAAATGTTACAAATCTCTTACACAGCATAAATACAATATTATCTTTAAATATTTTATCAAATATAGTGCGTATATAAATTCTTCTATCCATAATTATAAGTTCTGAATTGCCTTAGAGTCGCCGTCAATGGATTCTTTCAACATCTTTTTAACAACATCACCCTGCGTATCAAGCATTTTACATACAGTTTCGATATTTCGTACTTTATTAGAAAGTATCGTATCCGCATTTGAAGTAATATTACCGGTTACACGCTGGTAAGCTGATAATGCCGCAGAAGTTGTACCCTGCATTAAATTACCCATAACAAGAGCCGGCAGACCGTATTCACCAAGATATGGCGCCGCTGACTGCATAATACCGCCCCATCCGGAAATTATACTTGCAAGAGGCAATACAATATTTTTACCAACAAAACCGTATCCGTTTGCAGCGCCTACTCCGTATGCTGCAGCACTTGCAACATCAGCTAAACCGCCGACACCTGATGCATAACCTGTTGCAACTCCTGAGGTTGAACTTCCCGTGTCAGTTCCCCAGCCGAACATTGTGGCAGCACCGCCGGTATATATACCGTCATCCCAAGAGATAGGGGCTGCTCCGCTCGGGAAACCGGAATAGTTATATAATGAATTTATTCCAAAAGAAGATCCTCCATTAAGTGATGAATAGTAAGATGTTCCCGGAATATTCATGGTTTCCGAACTGCCAAAAACAGTTGCATAAGAAGATGGTGCAAGCAAACTGGCCATTCTGTATAAAAAGCTCCCGGTAGTTCCCCAGCCGGTTCCGGCGCCTGAACCTGATACAGTTAAATCTCTCAGTTTGTCATATGTTTCCCACAATTGGGCTTTTGCATCTGAACTTGCTGAGCTGAACTTGTTTGCTATAACTAAATAACTGTCGTTTTTGTATGACATATTTACCTCTAAATCTTCTTATTTAACCTCTTTTACATATTATTCAAATGTCTTGAATGTAGATTCAATATTCTTTTCAATTACCTTTTGGACTGCTTCCATTTCTGTCTGGAGGGCATTTTGTTCTGTATCTAACTGTCTTAATCTCAATTCAAGAGTTCTGTCCTGTTCCTGAATTTTTTCGGTTTTTGCGTTGATATCAGCAATTTTCTTTTCATAAACCTGCATATCATAATTATACTGATTCATTGCATCCTGATATGCATCTTGATCGGTTTCTGTCTGAGTATCAACTGCATACGTTGCGGAAGAATCCTCATATCTAATTGATTGGATACGTCCTTCTTCATTAATATCAACAATAGCTTTTTGCTGTTGTTCGATTTTTGTATTCAAATCCTGCGCAACATAATATGTAAGTTTATCCTGATTTTCAGTAGGTGTTGTCTGATTAGGTGCACTCATTGCTGCTGTTTCCAAATCAGACAAGCAGGCAAATCTTGTCTGCCCCTGATATTCCCAGGTATAAATTTCATCCGGATCTGCGTTTGCAAAATCAGATGTCGGCCAATCTTTACAAATCTGATCATATGCAGCTTTTTCAGTTGTATCTGTCGGATCATATTTTTTCAGTGTTGCAGTACCTACAAAAGCCGGGACATCAGATGCTACAGAATAATCTGCAACATCCTGGGTTTCATCTTCCAGCGATGCTCCGGTGGTAAAATGAAGTTCTCCGTCTTCTCCTGTAAATACGTATAAATCATCTTTTGATTTTGCAAAATCAGGATAATTGTTGGATATAGTCATATAAGCTTCGTGCTGCTCTTCATTTTCATTATCAAACGGAGTAACTGCAGCACCGTTTATTGTGTATTTGCCATCATCATCAACTTCAACTTCATCTCTTGAAATTGTACCTTTAGAACCTGTAGTACCCATCAATACCTGCGGATTGGTTAATTTGTTTTGAATTCCCGTATATACATCTGAATAGTGATAATGGGAAATTATATAGTTGTAACCATCCGGATCATCTATTAACTGGGACATTTCATCAATTTGTTCAATAATTGTACCGTCTTTATAAGAATATTTTATAGTTGTAAAATCCTGTGTGCTCGGAGCTGTCGGAACTTCCAGCGCGAGAAGCTCATTAAATGTATTTGCACTCTGATTTGCCAAAGCTGTTCTTGCCTGGTTAATCTGCTGTCCTTCATATTCAACGTTTGTCTTTCTTGCTGTCAAGCCTAAATATCTTGCCTGTGAAGCTGCCATACCCATAAGCTTCTCTCCTTCTTATGCACTTTAAACTACTACTATTACTTCTTATAATTATATTTTTTGTTAAGTCAATATAATCTACAAATTATTATACGGCAACTGCTCAAATTTTCTTTAATAAAATTTTGCAAAATACTTTATATAAATTAGTAATTCGGACAAAAATACACTATATATACCAGAAACGTTCCTTTTATAAAAGGAACGTTTCTTAGTAATTTAAGATTAAAATTATACTATGAATTTTCTTCTTCTGTAGTATTTGAAGGTTCATTTACAGTCAAAGCAATTCGTTTATCTGTAGGATTAAATTTCAAGATATAAGTCATTACTTTATCGCCAACCTGTAAAATGTTTCCGTCACGATTTTGCAATTCTACAACTTCGTTATGAGGAAGAAGAGCTTCAACACCCGGGAACACTTCTACAAATGCGCCGAAATGTTTAATTCTTGTAATAGTACCTTCAACCTTATCGCCTTCTTTTATTTGTTTTTCGGCTTCAAGCCACGGATCAGGCTCAAGATTTTTCAAACTCAGAGAAACTCTTTGTTTGTCGTGGTCTACTGATATTACCTCAACATCAATTTTATCGCCGACTTTCAAAATATCTGTCGGATGGTCAATCCATCTCCATGATAATTGGGAAAGCGGCAGCAGACCGTCAATACCGCCAAGGTCAATAAATGCTCCGAAGTCTGTAATTCTGACAACATCACCTTTAACAACCTGACCGGGTTCGATTTGGGCAAAGACATTTTTTCTTGCTTCTACAGCGCTATCTTCATATACTTTTTTATTAGATAATATGAAATTATTCTGCTGATTATCAAGTGTAAGAATTTTTAATTCAATTTTTGAACCTACCTCAAGATCAGATTCTTTAGTTCTCAACTGGGAAGAAGGAACAAAACCTCTGACACCTGAAACTTCAACCAGAATACCGCCTTTAACAATTCCGGATATAGTTCCGAGAATAGTTTCATCGGCAGCTTTTGCTTTTTCAAGTTCTTTCCAGGCATACGCAAAATCAACTTTCTTTTTAGATAAAAGGAATTTGCCGTCTTCATCTTCTTCTTTGATAATTAAGAATTCGTATTCTTTACCTTTTTCAAACTTATCTTCAACTTTTTCATCTTTATCGACAGCTTCTCTGGTAGGGACAACCGCAATTGTTTTTGCACCTATATCAACCATTACACCCTGGCCGTCGTAACCGCATACAATACCTTTTACAAGATCACCTTTTTGAAACTTGTAATCATACTGTTTTAGCAGTTCTTCAAAATCTAACTCTTTTGATGTCATTTTTACTCCATTGTCTAAGACATTATCTGATAAACTTGCTATTATCATAGCAGAGCATTGTCAACTTGTAAAGGTTTTGTAAAGTTACTTAACATTACTTAAAAGTAGCATTTAAAAAACTTTTAAAAACATCCACACCCGGCGCCACAATTTCTTCTAATTTATCCATAATTTTTGCCATTTCATTTGCGATATGTTCTGTAGAACCGGCTGCACCGCGTCCGCCTTTGAGTTTGCCGTTTTTAACAATAAAACAATCTACTGCATTATCATTCCACAAAACTTTTGCAGTAGATTTATCTTTTAAAGGCACGCTCATCAGCTTTTTGCCTTCTTTTGCCGCCATTTCCACAAAATTCCAGCCTGTTTTTTGAATTGCCATTTTAATTTTCCTTTCTGTTTTTGTTAACTAAATAAAAACGGCCCGGGAAAATTTTTGCCAGTGAGAACCAGGTGTATTTAATATATTGTTACATTTCTTATGACTTTAAAGAAACAATCAGATCATTAATAGCATTTTCCTGAATAGTTATTTCCTCAATTCTGGCTTTTGTCTGCTCAATCAGTTCCTGCGGAGCATTAGCAACAAATTTCGGATTATTTATTCTTCCTTCCAGAGATTTCTTTTCGCCGGTAAGTTTTGCTAATTTCTTTTCCTGACGTTTAATCTCTTCGTTAAAGTCAATAAGGTTTTCCAAATTCAGAACAATTTTTGAAGCTGAAACAACTGCTGTTGCAGTTTTTGTAGGTATTGGAGCATCAACATCAGCGTATGTAATATTTTCAACTTTTGCAAGACGTCTGATATAAGATTCTATTTCTTCAAAAACCGGTTTTTCTGATTTTTCTGCACGAATTTCAATATCAACTTTCAGGGAAGTTGATATATTGAAGCTCTGACGAACATTTCTTAATGACTTAATTGTTTCAAAAACCAGTTCCATTTCCTGTGCTTCTTTTGAATATACCAGGTTTTCTTTGAAAACAGGATACTCTGCAACTATAAGTGCAGAAGCTGTTTCTGTATCCAAATGCGGCAGAAGCTGCCATACGCGTTCTGTTATATGCGGCATTATAGGATGAAGCAGTCTTAATGACATATCAAGTACGTATCTTAATACTCTTTGGGTATTAAGTTTTAATTTTTCATCCTGAAGCTGGATTTTAGCAATTTCCACATACCAGTCACAATATGAATTCCAGAAGAAATCGTACAATACATGAGCGGTTTCCCCTATTCTGTATTCTTTAATATTTTCGTTAACTTCTTTGGCTGTTGTATTAAGTTTATCCAAAATCCACTTATCAGCTATTGTCAAATCAGTAAAATCAATATCTTTGCCGTCAACTCCATCCAAATTCATCAGCACAAATCTTGAAGCATTCCAGATTTTATTGGCAAAATTTCTTCCGTATTCAAATCTTTCATCGCTGATTTTGATATCCTGGCCGCCGTATGTGCAAAGAGAAGTCATAGTAAATCTCAAAGCATCACAACCGTATTTATCAATAATTTTAACCGGGTCAATTGTATTCCCCTTAGATTTAGACATCTTCTGACCTTTTTCATCACGAATAAGCCCGTGAATGAATACAGTAGAAAACGGAGCTTTATGAGTGAATTCAAGACCCATAACAATCATTCTTGCAACCCAGAAGAATATAATATCAAATCCGGTTACAAGTGTCGTTGTCGGATAGAACTTTTTAAAGTCTTCACTTTCGGTATTCGGAAATCCCATAGTAGAAAACGGCCAAAGTCCGGATGAAAACCATGTATCCAGAACGTCACTGTCCTGAACGTAATTTTCAGGATCAGGATTTTCTTTAGCAACAACCATTTCTCCGGTTTTTTTATGGTAATAAGCCGGGATTTGGTGTCCCCACCACAACTGGCGGGAAATACACCAGTCACGGATATTTTCCATCCAGTTCAGATAATTCTTTTCCCATCTTTCCGGAACAAATTTTATCCTGCCGTCTTTTACAGCCGCAATAGCCTCTTTTGCAAGGGGCTCCATCTTAACAAACCACTGTTCCGAAAGAAGCGGTTCAATAGTCGTTCCGCAGCGCTGGCATTTACCTACATTGTGTTCATGTTCGCGGGTTCTAAGAAGGAAGTTTTCATAAGAAAGCATTCCTATAATTTTTTCTCTTGCTTCATATCTGTCAAGACCGTGAAGAGATGGCGGAACTTCTCCACAGGCTTTCATTTTGCCGTTTTCATCCAAAATCCATATTGGTTTTAAGCCGTGGCGTTTACCGACTTCAAAGTCATTCGGATCATGAGCCGGAGTAATTTTTACAGCTCCGGTACCAAAGCTTTTATCAACATATTCATCGGAAATAATAGGGATTTCTCTTCCGGAAAGAGGTATTACAACAGTTTTTCCAATCAATTCGGAATATTTATGATCAGTCGGGTTAACAGCAATTGCAACATCGCCGAAAATTGTTTCCGGTCTTGTTGTTGCAACAATAATAGCACCCGGTTCACCTTTCAAAGGATAGGAGATTTCCCACATGTGCCCCTGTTCCGTAACATATTCTGTTTCAACATCTGAAATTGCACTGTTGCAGCGCGGACACCAGTTTACAATATATTTTCCTTTGTAAATTAAACCTTTTTCGTACAATCTGACAAAAACTTCTTTAACAGCTTCGGAACAGCCCTTGTCAAAAGTAAATCTTTCTCTTGAACGGTCAAAAGAGGCGCCAAGCCTTTTACACTGGTCTAAAATAGCAGATTTATGCTCATTTGCCCATTTCCAGGTTTCTTCAAGGAATTTTTCCCTGCCGAGGTCATAACGGCTTAACCCTTTTTCTCTAAGCTGTTTTTCAACAACATTCTGGGTTGCAATTCCTGCGTGATCAGTTCCCGGAAGCCACAACGTTTCAAAACCTGACATTCTGTGATAGCGGGTTAAGATATCCTGCAGAGTTTCATCCAGAGCATGCCCCATATGAAGAACTCCCGTAACGTTTGGCGGAGGTATAACAATTGAATAAGCAGGTTTTTTACTTTTTGCATCTGCCTTAAAATACTCTCCGTCTTCCCAAAATTTATAGATTTCGGATTCTGTTTCTTTGGCGTCGTAAACTGTAGGTAAATCTTCATATTTAATCTTTGTTTCTGTCATAACAACCCTCTTTTGCTTTCATTATGACAAAAAAATAGCACAAAAACAAAAATAATTAAATAATTAATATCTCTTTTCCCAGCCGCTTTCCATTATTTCAAAAGCATAGTTATATTCAGGCTCATCATTGCCGATTGTAATGGACGGATCAGTATATCTTACAATTTTACCCTTTCCGTTGACAGCCCAGGCAAAAACATCAACCCCAAGACGATTAGGTTTGCGCTTCCCGTTTACGTCAAAAAATACCGAAAAGCAGTCGTCATTTACATCAAAAAATACCGTGACACCGTTATTCAAAACAAAACTTTTTAAAGCCCAGCTGCTGTATTCGCTGCTGGTAATTTTGGTGGTGCCGTCATATTTATAAACCGGAAAATTAAAGCAGCTTATGTCGCCGTCGTGGCATATTTTTGTCATATTAAGCTGTTTTTTATACATATCTAAAAGATTGGCAGAAGAGTCAGCATCGTTATCAACTAACCCCCAGGATTCCGGATCGCCGTAGTTATATCTTAATAAATTTGTTGCATTGGCAAACTCAGAATAAAACTTTTTCAGCATTGAAATATTTTGCCGCTCGTCAAGTTTTTCTGTTATAACAGGAAGTGTCATTGCGGCAACAATTCCTATAACACCTAATGTAATCAGCACTTCAGCTAAAGTAAAAGCAATATTTTTCTTATACATATCTATATTATAGACTTTTTTCAAATTAAAGCAATACATTTAATAAATTAGTTTTTATAAGGCGGGTTTAATCTGCTCACACGTCCAAGCCCGAACCCTTCCAGTAAAACTTCATAACCGCCGTAAATGAGAAGCCCCAATGCTGATGTGCGCGGGATTGCC
>CALUUU010000088.1 GCA_944324035.1 Candidatus Gastranaerophilales bacterium | reverse complement strand
ATGTCTCGTCGCATTCGGACTCAATCTCGTCTATACTGCCGTCTTTGTTTTCATTTACAATAGAGGAAATAGTATCATTTTCGTTTTGGGTTTTGTCTATTTCATCCTGAACAGCTCCTGAAATTACGTCATCAGCGTAAACTACACCTTTAATGTTTGATAATCCAAAATTGTTAGTCACGCTTAAAAAGGACGGCCCGATTTTGTCCGGTTCAATAATTGCATTTGAAACGTCAATTCCTTTTTCAGTGCTGTATAAATTCAGTTTTAAATTTGAAATATCTGTTGACATAATTTTCTATCCAAAAGTTTTAAATGATCTGTCTACGTTTTTCTGTAATACGCTCTTAATACTTTCTTCTTCCTGCAGGTAGGCATTGTATTCCGTATCTATTTTCTTTTGATCAAGTTCATAGCGTTTATCTTTTGCCTGAATTTCCTGCATTGCTTTGTTATATTCTGCTTCTGCTTTATCTGCTGCTTCTTCTTCAGCTTCATCGGTTATAACAGAGCAGGTGCTTAAGCTTACAACTTCATAGAATAAACCGTTTAATGAAACTGTTTGTGTAGATTCTTCAGAAGCCTGTTTTACAAGCTGGTATGCTCCGCTTCTTAAACCTTGTTCCAGTGCCATTGAAGAAATTGAGAAGTTTGGATCTTCAACCAACTGTGTTTCGTAAACATCAACTTCTTCATAAATTGGCTTTTGCTGGTATCCGATTGGGTCAGCTGATGTATCCGGAACTTCTTTTTCTCCGGTGCTTAATCCTGCAGACTGTAAGCCTGATAAATTCAACACAGGTAAGTTATTGTTTTTGCCGCTGGCTTGAATTTGATCATCATAACCTGCTGTTCCAGGAGTCAGCCATATCGGAAGTTCTGTTCCGTCCGGTAATGTTTCAGTAGCATCTCTTAGTGAATCCGGCTGTTCGCGGGTTCCGTTGCCAAAGCTTGGATTTTCTGTGCTTTCCCAGTAAAGAACATCGTTGTTGTTCCTTGTGTCTAATGCCATCATATTATTTATGTTGGATTCAATTACAGGCCCCCAGTTTGCAAGGTCTGTACCGTTAATTGTTTCGCCGGTGATTGTAGTGATACTGCCTAATGATATACAGTTATTGATTATTGTTTCGTAAGTATCATCACCTATAAAGCCGTTTATTGAATTTGAATAATTCTTTCCTGAACCAAGTACAATGTTTACATCAGAATAACAATTTTCAATTACGTTATCTTCATCACCGTATTCAGGATTTGTGTTGGCTCCGATAAAGCCGCCGATATAACCGAAGCTTTCATCTGCATGCGGAACTGTAATTGTACCTTGAGCAGAAGTGTTTCTGATAGAGCCCTGGTTATATCCGACAACGCCGCCGACACCGCATCTTTCTGAATCATATCCTTCAGCATATTCTTTATTTTGAAGCTCACATCTGATATTTAAATTTGTTACGTTACAGTTTTCAATTATACCGCCATCACCAAGATAACCTGCGATACCGCCAATTGCATCAGATTCGCCCTTAATATTTGCACCGTCAATATTTACGTTTTTAACTACGCCGTAAACATCTCGGAATAAACCTTGTGTACCGTTTAAGCCGGTAATAGTTACTCCGTTTCCGTCGAATACGCCCTGGAAGAATGCAATACCGTTGCTTTCATATTTTGACATATCAATTGTATCTACATCAAAAACGTAATTTTGTTGTAGAGTATTTGTTAGGTTTCCTTCAACGGCCTCATTTAACATCTTTTCATAAATTGCTTCAAAGCCTGCCTGAGATTTTATGGCTATTGAATTAAGTTCAACTTCTTCACCGTTAATTACTGTTGTATAAGATTGTACTTCAAGGTCATCGGTGCCAAGACCAGTTGAATCAACAATAGCCTGCATTGTAGCAGCATCGCCGGAGGCAGTTGCTGATGGAGCCTGAAGTCCGTTTGTCTGAACAACTTTATTCGGATAAACAGGTTTTGTAAGATCATCTTCATAGCCAACGAGTATGCTTTCCTTTTCCCCTGTTGCAACCTGTTGGTATGAATACCCTAAAAGTTTAGAGCCGTCTGACACCATAAGTCCCTGGGCTTTTAAATTTTCAAGTGTAATATATTCGCTCTTCTGTGTAGTGCCGTTTGAAGAGAAGATATTTGTGTTTACAAACAATCTTGTAGCATTGAGAGCATTGATATATTTTTCCTGAATTTCTTCTGTATCCATGGAAAGTCTTATTTTTGCATCTGAAACAGCCTGGCCTTTTCTTGACAGGTTGTTAAGTTGTGCTGTTAGGTAAAGTAACCTTGCTTGTGATGCTGACATTCCCATAATGAAGTTCCTTTATGTTTATTTCCTTAACTGGAATGTCGGCAAAGGTTGATAAATTCTTTAATTTTTCACTTCTTTTGTTAACAAAATGTTACAAAATCATAACCCATGATGCCTGAATCACGACTTTATAATTCTGTGTTTTGTAAAACTCACTATTAATCTCTTTATTGTAAATTACTAATTCCATGAGCAAGAATGGCGGGCTTTTTATAGTATTTGAGGCTTTTGCTATATTACTCCAGATTTTTTTGTGCTAATATCTGATTATAAGGAATAATTTAGCAAGGGAGATTAAAATGTTTGACGTTATAACTATCGGCAGTGCAACAATGGATGTTTTTGTTGAATGTGAAGATGCAAATATCGTATCAGTGTATTCAAAAAGCAAAAAATCCGAATTTATGAGTTACCCGTACGGTGCTAAAGTTGAAATTTCAGATTTTGCCTCAAATGTAGGCGGCGGCGGGATTAATACTGCTGTAAATTTTGCCAATTTAGGATTAAATACAAGTGCTATATTCAAAATTGGTGATGATATCTATTCTGAAGGAATTTTATCTTCTTTTGAAAACAAAAATGTAGATTTATCAAATAAAATTCAGGATGCAGAAGACAGTACCGGATTTTCAATCATTTTAGTCAGCTTCCAGGGCGACAGAACTGTTCTTGCCCACCGCGGAGCAAATGCACATATAAAAAAATCAGATATAAATTTTGATGCAATTAAAAATTCTAAATTACTTTACATAGCACCTCTAAACGGCGACAGCAACAAAGTTCTTGATGATATAGTAAAATTTGCCGGGGAAAATGATGTTTATGTATGCTTTAACGCCGGAACTACAAGCATTAAACGCGGTTTTAACTACTTAAAAGGTATACTTGAAACCGCACAGATTGTTGTAATGAACAAAGAGGAAGCTTCCATGGCAACCCAAATTCAGGTTCGCCCTGACACAAGAGAGGTAAAATACTCGGAAGAACTAATTCATCCTGATATAAAAGAAATGTTCAAAAAACTCAAAGTAAAAGACTATCAAATAATTGTAATCACTGACGGCGGCAAAGGCGCTTATGCTTATGACGGCAAACATTTTTATTACTGTCCTGTATTTGACGGGCCGGTTGTTTCGACCTTAGGCGCCGGTGATGCTTTTGCTTCAACCTTCTGCGCTGCTCTGGCCAGAACAAAAGTCAATATCGGAAAATCATTAATGATTGCATCGGTAAACTCTGCCAGAGTTGTTTCAGAATTCGGCGCAACACAAGGACTGCTGACGTTTGAACAAATAGAAGAAAAATTAAAACAGCACCCTGAATATACATACCAAAAACTTAATTCTTAAACCTCTAAAAACGGCGGATAGAAAGGAAGAAGTGCTGCGCAAGTAAATCAATTGGGACTTCTATAGCAAATTCCACTAATAACAGCTAAAATTGTCACCCTTGAAATAAATTCAGGGCTGGCTTTGAACTTGTTTGCCAAAGTGAAACAAAATTATTGTCATCCTGAACTTGATTGACTGCTTTTTCAGAAAATTAGCACAATGCCTAAACTACTTCCTGCAAAATATTAGTTGATTTAAACTTCTTTGCAGAATGCGAATTAATATATGATTTTAATAATTCAAAGCATACAATACAAACTTTTTCTGTAGCTTTTTGCTCGTATTCGGTAACTTCATCAAATTCGGAATTTGCAAGCACAGAAAGGAAATCTCTAAGCTTATAATGCATAACATCACTCAGCCCGTAATTGTGATTACACTCTAAACAGACAACCCCGCCCATCTTAGCCGAAAAATACATATTTTCTTCACCGATAGGCTTGCCGCAGCAAAGACACCTGTCAAGCTCCAATGAAAAACCTGAAACCCGCATCATCTTTAACTGAAATTTTAAAACTGCATTAATAATTGCAATTTTCCCGTCAGCAGCGGAAATTGCATTTAAAGTTTCATAAAGAAGATCATAAATCACAGAAGAACACGGGTCATCTTCAACACCAAAATTACTCACAACCTCAGAAACATAAATTGAATAAAATATTTTATCCATATTCTGGCGTGTTTTTGTAAATGTATTTAAAGCTTCAGCCTGTGAAATTGTTGCTAAATTCTTCCCTTTATGCAGCATTAGTTTATTTGCGACAAGTAAATCCATACGGGCACCGAGCTTGCTTTTAGGCTTTTTAACCCCCTTGGCAACCCCACGGATTAAACCTTTATCGCGTGAATACATAACAATAATTTTGTCAGCCTCACTAAGGTTATAAGACTTCAAATTTATCGCATTTGTAACGAAAGATTCCATTAATTAATTACTCAAGTTCCATTCCGCCGTTTGCACCGCTGTAAACGCCTTTCATCATCTGCTGCAATTCATTTCTGTCATCAGAAAATTCCATAGCAACCTCTTCTGAAATTAAACCGTTTATATATAAACTGTACAATGACATATTCATAGTAATCATGGAATTGAACGAACCTTTTTTAACCAAATCATAAATATTATCAAGTTCGTCTTTCTCAATAAAATCTTTTACTGTTGAAGTAACAACTAAAACTTCACAAGCAGGACGTCTGCCGGCACTGTCTTTTAAAGGAACAAGTTTTTGAGAAACAGTACCTTTAATTAAACCTGCAAGCTGGCTTCTTATAACATCTCTGTCAGAAGGTTCAAACATGTTGATTATACGGTTAACAGTTTGAACAGCGTCATTTGTGTGAATAGTTGCAAAAACAAGGTGGCCTGTTTCCGCAGCCTTTAAGGCAGCTGTAATAGTTTCTCTGTCACGGATTTCACCAATAAATATAACATCCGGGTCTTGTCTTAGGGCAAATTTTACACCATCAGGGAAAGATGCCGTATCAACAAGGATTTGACGCTGTGATATAATACATTTTTTATTATTAAAAATAAATTCTATTGGATCTTCAATCGTAATAATATGTTTAGGATAATTAGTATTGATATAATCAATTAAAGATGCAATAGTAGTAGATTTTCCGGCACCAGTAGGACCGGTAATTAAAACCAAACCGTTATTTAACTTCGCAAACTGCTCAATAGAAGCAGGAAGATTTAATTCATTAATTTTCGGAACATAGTAAGGAATAAGCCTTATAACAAGCTTATTTTTACCTAACTGTCTGCTTAAGTTAACCCTGAAACGTGATACACCGGGAATTTCATAAGCAAAATCAAGGTCATAAACATTATCCATGCTATCTTTTGTAGTCCGAGGCAGCAAAGCATCATATGCTCTATCGACATCATCGTCCGTTAAAACAGGCATGTTAATTTTTAAAATTCTGCCGTCTTTACGTACTGTAGGGTGCTCACCAACTGCAAGGTGAACATCTGATGCACCAATAGCAACAGCTTTTCTCAAAAAATCTTCAATATCGAATTCCATAACTATCCTATCTTTGTTCTCTCTTCTCTACACATTTTATTATATCATCATAATCTTAATATGGCAAGATATATTTACAATTCCACCATTTGGCGTATTTATAAAGAAAAAAGATTACAATTTCTTAACAATTTAAAACAATATGTCAATTTTGATATAGAGGATTACTTTATATAAATGTAAGGGAAATATCAATTATTAAAGATTGGAAAAGGTAAGAAAAACAATACAATATATCAGACTTTATACTCTCTCTCTTAATATCCTCGTGTTTATTTAATGTTGCCTATTTTCAGGCAACTTTTTTTTGTTTTCTATAGCCAATAGTTACACTCTCTGAGGTTCGGTTTTAAGAGTTTCCAGATATTTAACAGCATAAACAGCACCAACAGCCCCATCGGCAGCTGCAGTTATAACCTGTCTTAAAGGAGTTGTACGCACATCACCAACTGCGTATACACCATCAATAGAAGTTTTCATAGTATCGTCCGTGATTATAAATCCTTTTGAGTCTTGCTCCAGTTGACCGTTAAAAAGCTCAACATTCGGTGTCATGCCAATATATGGGAAAACACCGTTCGTGTTAAGAGAAGTAATCTCACCCGTCTTAACATTCCTTAAAGTCACTGACTCAACTAAGTCGCCGCCATTAATCTCAGTAACAACACTATCCCAAATAAAAGAGAGCTTATCATTTTTAAAAGCGCGTTCCTGTACAATCTTATCTGCACGAAGCTCATCACGCCTGTGAACCAGATAAACTTTGCTTGCAAATTTTGTAAGATACATTGCCTCTTCCACAGCAGCATTGCCGCCGCCAACAACTGTTACAATCTTATCTTTATAAAAAGCACCGTCACAAACAGCACAGTAACTCACGCCTCTGCCCAAAAATTCTTTTTCACCCGGAACACCAAGCTTCATCGGCTGAGCACCAGTCGCGATAATTACAGTCTTTGCCAAAAACTCCGCCTCATTTGTTACAACATGCTTTGGTGAAGAAAGTAAATCGATTTTAGAAAATTCCTGCATAGGGAATTTTTTTATCCCAAATTTATCGGCATGCTCCTCAAATTTTTCCATTAAATCATACCCGCCGACAGTTCCAAACCCGGGATAATTTTCTAATTCCAAGTAATTTGAAGGCTGACCTCCAAACATACTTACGTCCAAAACTGCAGTAGAAACAGCCCCTCTGCTTGCATAAATTCCGGCTGCCAAACCTGCCGGGCCGCCGCCTAATATAACCGTATCAAATTCGTATTTTTGCATATTAATAAATCCTTACACCTATTTACCTAATACACTTGTACCAGAAATTTTTTCTCCGCGCAACACGTAAGTTGCGTTTTTAACCGATGTCACAGCACCATTTTCAAACACTTCAAGCTTAAGCGTGTTTACCCCGGTAAACTTGTCACCCGTAATTGTTATCTCAACTGTATCCGTAAGCTTCTGCCCATCATAATTACCCTCTTTTGAAAATCTGACAGTATTTTTATTTACATATTTTACCGAGATAGATGCCGCAGCCCCGGTAAACGGATTGCTAAGAGTAATGACGTCAGATGTTTTTGATAAGTTCCACACATCAACTCCGGATTTTTTAAAATTTGCAGGACTATCCGTAACCTTTAGAGCCGATGCCACCCGCCAAGTTCCCATAAGCGCAGGCGGAACCTGTTCATTTAAAGATACACCCGCCGATAAAGTTTTAATCTGCTCTGCATTAACCGGCACACAAATGCATATTGCAGAAAAAATTAGAACTAATATAATTAAAAATTTGTTTAACATACTTATTTATTAATACTAATATACAAAAAGACAAATTACACTATAGACATTTTCTGCTGGAGCGCATGTGCAGATTCTTCATAACCTGCCCTCCCCATAAGAGCATAAGTATAATTTTTTGCCTGCTCTACACCAGGCTGGTTAAACGTATTAATATTATACAACTCACCTGCAATAGCAGTCTGCACTTCAAACATATAAAGAAGCTGCCCCAAATTATACCCGTCTACCTTATCAAGAGTAATGGTTACAGTCGGACGGCCGTAATCAGAAAGGGCAACTCTTGTTGAATCAGCTTCGGCATTTATAAGCTGATTAATTGTTTTACCGCCAAGATAACCGATACCCGTATACTCAAATATATTAGGAATTTCAAGAGTATTGTCGAACTCTTCTACTCTTATAAAGTTAATAATTTTATTATTCGGCCCCTCATTATAAAGCTGAATTTGTGAGTGCTGGTCAGTTGCACCAAGAGCTTTTACAGGCGTCGGGCCGACATGGACATCATTCCCGTCTTTATCTTTATTTTTACCTAAAGATTCTGCCCACAATTGAGCATACCAATCTGCAACATATCTTAGCCTGCTTGAATATGGCATCATAACTGAAATATTTTTGCCTTTCTTTGTATCCAGCAGATAATGAATTAAAGCATTTTGAGCGGCAATATTTTCTCTTATGTCAGTATTTTTCAATGCCAAATCCATGTCTTTAATACCATTGACAATTGAATCAATATCAATTCCTACAAGCGCTAACGGCAGCAAACCGACCGCTGAAAATACAGAAAAACGTCCGCCCACATCATCCGGTACAACGAACGTCTTATATCCTTCCTGCTCTGAAATTTGTCTTAATATACCTGTTTTTTTATCGGTAGTAGCTACAACATTATATCTGTAATTGTCACCCAGCTCTTTTTCTAATCTATCTTTAACAATCATAAACTGGGACATGGTTTCAGCCGTATCACCTGATTTTGTAATAACATTGACCAAAGTTTTACTCAAATCAAGCATATCCAAAAGTGCGGTCATGGAATCCGGGTCAATATTATCCATAAAGAAAATACGAGGCATACCTTCTCTTTGTTCTTCAGATAATAAATTCCAATAAGGCTTCAAAAGGGCTTCAGTAAGGGCAATCCCGCCTAAAGCAGACCCGCCTATACCAAGGACAAGAACATTTTCAAATCTGTCTTTAACCATTGAGGCATATTCTTTAAC